>JBEPXK010000145.1:0-8628 GCA_041641915.1 Planctomycetota bacterium | reverse complement strand
CGCGCACCGCTCGCCCGCTCTGCTGCAACGGTCCGCTCAGTGCGCAGCTCTGCCCGAACAGGATCGTGTCGTCACTCACGCCATCGACCGCGCTGGCGCTGCCGGAGGCGAACAGGAGTAGCAGAGCGAGGGGTCCCACGCGAGTCATGCGATTCCTAGACCGGTTCGCCGCGAACATAGCGGAAACCATCGAAGCGGTCAACGACAGCGACGGTAATCCGGCCCGCTGCCTGGGCCAGTTCGCCGTCGATGCGTTCGATGCCCACAACGAGGTCGAGCAAGGTGACCGCGAGTGCGGCGGCGTCCTCGAGCGGCATCTCCGGATGCACGAGATCCAGACGCATGCGGTCGAGCAACTGCATGATGCGATCCGCCTCGGGTTTGATCGAGACCTCGCGTGCGATCAGCGCGCGCATCTCGGGGGCGACGCCGCCGATGAGCCGATCGAGGCACGCGGTGCCGGTACCGCTCCACACCAACCGCTGATGCACCGGTTCGCTGGCCAATGGCCTGCCGGCACGCAAACGCAGACGATGGACCACCGGCAGGTCGCCGCCGATCTCGTAGCCGGCGAGGAACCATTCCAGGTCGGGGCGTGCGTTGTGCTCGGGGCAGCTCGGGTCCTGGCTCGCCTGCCGCAGATCGGACGCGATCGCCTCGATCGTGTGCCTCACCGTCCGCCCATCGGGCGGCGCAGCCGCGAACTGCTCGCGCACCCGGCGAGACAGGAAGCGGACGGAGAGCCCGCCGATGCTCCCCGCTCCGCTGCTGGCCACCCCCAGCGCCGGCGCATCACAGACCGCGAACACCTTGCCCGCATGCTCGTAGCCATGCAGCGCCAATCCGTCGCGATCGCGGACGATCAGCGAACGACCATCGGCGGCGAGCACGACGCCGTCGTTGACGCGGATGACGATGGTGGCGGTCATGAATGCACGACCATCCCCTTGTCGAGCTTCAAGCCACAGCTTCCCAGTCTCAACTTGGCGCTCCTCACAACAGCCGCATGTTTGCTCATTTGGACGGCTCTCTTCGTCTGAGCAATCGCACCGCTTTCCATCTTCATCAGCGCCGCCGCCCCCCTCGCCGCTTTGAGACCGTTATCGAAGGCCGCGATTGTCTGCTCCCTGATCTTTGGGACCATAAGATGAGCGGATTGCACGACCACTCCTTCGCGCTGCTCGATGGAGGAACTCGACCCCGGGCCCGTGGTCGTCACCTGGTCATCGGGCGTGCGCGCAGAGGCTACATGTGGATCTCAGCGATCTTGGACTTGATCGCCGACATCGCGTTGCTGGTCAAGTGCGCTTGGTTCTTGAGGATATGCAAGGCGCCCTTGGTCATCTTCAGCGCATGGTCGGTCTTGTCCAAACTGATCTTCATGCTGCTCAGCAGCGCGAGCTCGGTCGAGAGCGCCTGCTTGATGTCGTTCTGTGCCGCTATCTTCTGCTTTTTGGTCTTGCAAGACGTATCACCGAGCGGATTGAACGACCACTCCTTCCCGACCTTCACGCCCACCGTGGTGATGGCCCAATTCACATCCATGGTCAGCGACGCGCTGGCGTTCAACTGCAGCACCTTCAGCGAGACGTCGACCGCGGGGCCGCCCACCGACAGGGACGCGCTCGAGCCGTTTGCGGTCAACGACGCGCTGCCGCCCGTCGCGCTGATGCTCTCAGAGCGATCGGTCACGCTGTGGCTGTACGAACGTCCGGCGCAGTAACTCCAGCTGTCCGAGTTGTCGCAGTAGCTCACGGACTTGTTGCTGTTCGAGTAGGACCAGCTGCTGCAGTCGCCGTAGTTCCAGGTGACGCTGTTTCCACCGTAGTAGCTGTAGCTGGTGCCGTTGGGGCCAAAGCTGTAGGTATCCCCGCTGTGCCAGTTGATCATATCGCCGTAATGGCGGAAGTACTTGTCGCCATACCAGATGCATACGGTATCGCCGACGGTGACCGATTGGCTGCCGCCACGGCTGGCGTTGAAATTGGTGAGGGTGGCGTCGGGGTCTGGCTGAGCGTTGCTAGCAGGTTCTTTCAGGCCCGGGGTCAGGGTCCATCCCGGCCCCTTGGCCGCGCTGACAGATCCGTTGGCAGCGGTATATCCGAATTCCCCCTCCTTGCTGAACGAATCATCCAGGTGCAGGTCGTCATCGCCATAGGCGATCTTGGCTTTGGCGTTGTCGGTATCGGTCGGCTTGCCCCCGCTGATGGTCTTGCCGGGTTTGCGGTAGAGATCGCGGAAGTCCTGGTCGATGTTCGCTTCGGTGAGCTTCTTGTTGGTGGCTGTCCATGGCCCAATGAAATTATTGTAATCATCGCTCTGGCGCTGCACCTCCTCATTGGCCACGGCGGCGTAGAATGCCTGGATGTCAGGGTGCTGATCGCTGGTTATCGCGTCGGGGTTGACGATCAAAGACCGCTTTGCGCCGATCTGGGTGCCGTCGCCGTTCAAGCAACTGATGCGATAGACGCCGGTCTCATCCATGCTGCGTGTGACCGCTTCCGCGCCGCTCACTTCTCCGGCACCCCACGGGACGGCATCATCCCAGGAGTCGGTCTCGTCGTTCCAGCGCTCGTAGTGGAAGCTGTAGTTTTCATTCGCAACAGGTTCGATCACCGCGAGTTTCACGGCTTCGGCGCGCTCGACACTCGGCGGGTCCATGGTGAAGTCACGGGCCTCGAACCGGCTGCCGCTGGCTCCTCCATCTGCCTCCATCTGCGCCAGGCGTTCGAGCAGGGGCGACAGTCGCCGTTGCCAATCAGCAGACATCTGTGCGCCGGAGCCCTCTGGCGCCGCACCGGTCCTGCGGCCGAAGCGTTGCACCGTGGTGTGGCCGGCGTTGGCCAGCAACAAACCCTGACGCCCGGCGTCATCGTCCATCTCGATCACGCTCCCGCCCTGGCTGCGCAGCATGCTGCGCGTACCCAACCGGTCCTTGGCCGCGTTGATCACATTGCGATCGTTGTTGTTGTTGACCGCGCCCAGGATCACCGGGCGACTCGGATCGCCGTTGACATGACCGAGCAGGACCTCGGTCTGACGCCGGAGCGGGAAGTGGAAGCCCGCGTCGTCACCCACCGACGGTTGCGCCATGCGCACCTTGCCGATGGTCTCCTGGTCGAGATCGTAGTCGACGTCCACCCGGTATCGACCGAACTCGTCGAGCTCGGCATAGTCGCGCGCGCCGCCAGCGACCCGGGCCGACATCACGCCTGGGATCGTCGGCCATGGCGTCTCGCGTGGCGGGCGGAAGGGAATGTCGGCCGGCTGGGCCTCGAAGCGGTTGCGGTAGCTCCCGCTGCTCTGCGAGCCCTCGCCTCCGGCCAGGGTCTGCTCCACCTCGTGCCAGACGCGGGTCAAGACGTAGTCGCGTCGATCCAGGTGCGGGTTGAAGTGTCCGACCAGATGGAAGATCCGGCCGGCCTCCATGCCGCGGTGGTCGCTACTGCCGTGGAGGCGCATACGGCGCCCGCGATGCTCGTCACGACGTACGGCGAACAGGAAGGCCCCTTCAGCGTGGGTGCTGTAGTTGTTGTTGTACTCGTAGTCGAACCCGACCCCCGACGGGTCGATCAGCCCGCGGATCTCCATGCCGTCGTCATCCGGGGATTCGTAGTTGTACTCGCGCAGCACCACTTCGCGGGGAATTCGCTGGTGGGCCGCGGTGAGCGCGCCGATGGTCGGGCGTGTCGCCCACTCGTCTTCGCTGCGTTGCGGTCCGGCGCCGATTGCGGTGCTGGTCGGATCGTAAGCCACGCCATCGGGTGCGTCCGCGACGGGGTCGTAGCCGGTGACATCATCGGTGAACACCAGCTTGCCGCGTTGGGCCATGCTGTCGTAGGCGTAGTGATAGGCGATGCCTTCGTGTTCGAGCCAGCGGTGGAGGAAGGCGAAGTCGGTCTCCTGGTACTGCACCGAGTATCGGTGCAGAGGGTAGGCCTTGGTGCGGTCGAGGCGCAACTCGAACTCCTCCCCCTCCTCCATGCCGATGTCGGTCAGCAGCTTGACGATCAGGTCGGGGACGGTCTTGAACGGGTTGTCGGCCCGGTCGGGGAAGATCCGGCTGCGTCGGGTATACGTCAGCTCCCACAGGCGGGCGCGCAGGACGGCACGGTAGCGCACGCGATCGAGGTCCTGTCCGATCTGCTCGACCTCGCTGAACACGCCGTGGTAGACGTAGGGGACGAGGCCGACACGCCGGTCGGCCGTCTGGGCGACGCGTTCGATGACCACCGCGCCCGGGTGGGCCAACAAGGCGCCCATGTCGAGGTCGGATCGACTCGACACCAACTCCAGTTCAAAACGGAACGGTCGCCCCATCGCCTCCTCGCCGACACAATGGGTGACGAATAGTGCGCCGTCGGGAATCTCCGGCGCATCGCTGCGTACGCTCAGGACTGGACTGACCATGGTGTTGCCTTCCTGGCGATTGGATCGCCTCTCTCGTGACGGGGCCCGCAGCGGCCATGCGGCCGCGATACGATGCTACCGCGCTGAACCACGGTGCCGCGGTCGCGACCGCGGCATGGGGCCATCGGCTGTGCTCACACGCAAAGCACCTTCACCTGCCCCGGGACCAGGTTGCACCCGCCCGGGGCGTTCGGCGACATGCCGTTCTGCCCCGTCATCGAGGTCATCCGCATCTGCGGCATGCCACCGACGAGCAACTTCATCGAGCCGACCAGCGGCCGTGCCGGGCCGATGAACATCCCCGATGCGACCCCTCCGGGTGAACAGCCCGCTTCGTCGCCGTTGGAAAGCAGGGTCTGCGACTTGAGCGTCATCGCCAGCCCGCACTGCACGATGAACTTCATGTCGCAGGTCGCCGGGTTGGCCATCAGGTTCTGCGCGATGTTGGGATACGGCACCGGTATCGGCGACGGAGCGCACGGCGTCATACAGACATCGGGCATCGCCATCGACATACCACCCATGTTGGTCGCTGCGGGGAACATCGGCTGCCTCCTCAGACCACGTTGACCGTCTCGGCGTTGATGACGGTCTCCTTCTCGCTGCGCATATGCGTGCGCTCGGTCTTGAGCATGTCGGTCCCGTCGATCGTCGCCTGGCGGCTGCCCGCGCGCACCCGCAGCGCATCGCCGACACGTTGCATCATGGTCCTGCAACGCTGTACGATCGCGGTGCTGAGCACCTCGAGCAGCGGCGTGCGCAGCCGTACCTGCTTGCCCGAGATCTCGACCCCCTCTGCACCGTGTAGCCGAACGCGGCCGTTGGCCCGCAGCTCCAGGTCACCGTTGACGTCCACCTTCGTGGTTCCGGTCGCGTGGAGGACGCCGATGACGAAAGCCTGGCGCTGCTGCCGGATGACCAGTACCAGGTCGCCAACCGTCGGTGTATAGGCAAAGGCGACCGCGACGCAGGCGGTGCAGCGTTCCTTGCGGAAGACCACCTCGAGCGACGAGCCGGACACGGCGATCACCGCCGCGCTGTCCAGCTCGACACCCTGGGTGATGCCGGCCAGCGCGTCGGGTTCGAGTCCACAGGACTGCATCATGACTTCTCTCCTCCTGCCGGCGCGTAGTGCTCGGCCTCGTAACGGTCGGGATCGGTGCGTTTGACGGCGACGAGAATCGCCCCGTCCCACACCGCGCCAGCATCGCGGACCGCGTGCAGATCGGCGCGGGTCAGATTCGCCGACACGAACTGGGCGCCTTCGACATCTGCTTCTTTGAAGACCGCGTAGACCAGCCCCGATTCGTTGAACCGGGCGCCCTTGGCGATCGTCTTCTCGAAGCAACTACGGCCAAGGCGACAACGAGAGAGATCGACGCCGCTGATATCGGCCTCGTTGAACAGGGCCTCGGTCAGGTCGCAGCCGTGGAAGCTCGCTCCACGCAGATCGGCCTTGCAGAAGTTGGCATTCGCCAACTGTGCCTCATCGAACACACACTCGCGGGCGTCGGCCTGCATGAAGTTGCAGCGCGCCATGTGCGAACCTGTGAAGACGCTTCCGCGCACGTCGCAATGCATGAACATCGTCTGTTCGAGCGCCATCTGCGAAAGATCGAGCCCGACAGCCTTGGACTTGAGGAACACGCACCGCAGCAGCGCGGCCTCGCGCAGATCGACGATGCCGAGGTCCTGTTCCACCAGGGCGACGTCGCTCAGCCGCGCCTTGCGCAGGCTCACCCCATCGAAGGCGCACTGCGCGAACTGGGTACGATCGAGCGTCGCCTCGCTCAGATCGGCTCCGTCGAAACGCACCTGCGCGAATTGCGATTCTGAGAGATCGGCGCCGAGTAGACACGCGCCGTCGAAACGGGCGCTGGCCACCTGCATCTCGCGCAGTTTCGCGGCGCGGAAGTTGCCGCCCTGGAACTGGCACAGCGCGAAACTACTGTCACTGAGATCCCGCCCGGAGAAATCGTAGCGCCAGAAGTGCATCTTGGTGAAGCTGCTGCCGCGCAGGTCGGCAACCGTCAGGTCGCACTCGTAGATCGGTGCCGGTGCCTGTGGGTCGAACTTTGTGCCCGGCGCAGCCTCGATCCGACACTCCAGGAAATCGAAGTCCTTGAGCACCGCACCGGCGAAATCGACGCCGCGCAGGTCGGCCTGCGAGAACGAGACCCGCTCGCCAGCCACGCGCCGGAAGGCGCTGCCGTTGCATTGCGGTCCGCTGAAGCTGACATCCTCGAAGCGGCAGTCGTCCCAGCAGGTTTCTCGCAGGTCCCCGTCTGAGAACGAGCAGCGCTCCAATCGCTTGCCGGAGAAGTCCGTCCCCTGTAGATGACAGTCGACGAAGTTCACCCCCCACAACTCCTCGACCTCGAAGCGGACAACGGCGAACTCGGCGTTGGCGAAGTTCACCATTGAACAGTCGGTGTTCGCGAACACGACGTCGCAATAGGAGCCCGGGCCGAAGAACGACTTCTCGAGCGTGCCGCCCTCGAACCGACAGCGGTCGAGCGTGCCTCCGCTCACCATCATCGCTCCGGCATTGCAGTCGTGGTACCGACTGCCGACCAGCTTGCACTCCATGAGCCGCAGCTCACGCAGGTTGCAGTCGTGGAACCGCGTCTCCGTCAGGTCCGCACCGATCAACACCACCTTGTCGAACGCGAGTCCCTCGATCCGCTTGCCCGCCAGATCGAGATCCTGGAAGACGGCCGCGGTCCACCGCGCGTCGACGAGGTTGGCGCCGGCGAGCGCGACCTTCATCAACCGGGCCTGCGCGAAATTTGTGCGGTCCAGTTGACAGGCGGTGAGATCGCAGTCGTAGAGGACGGCCTCGGCGAAATCGGCGTCGGTCAGGTCCGCCTCGGCGAACCGGCACTGGACCAGCTGCGCCTGGGTGAACGGCGTTCCGGTCAGATCGCGGCCACCGAAGTCGAAATCCGAGATCGTGCAGCCGGCGAAACCCGCGCCCGCCGCCAGTCGGGATTCGACTGCCTGGGTATCGAGGTGCTGCACCGTCTCCGCCAGCTCGTCGCTCATGCCAGCACCGTCGCCTTCACATTCGCCAGGGTCAGATCCGCATCGGTCGTGAGCGCCTCGATGAAATCGGCCTCGAAGCAGTTCGCCTCGCGCAGGCTCGCGGTGCGCAGATCGGCGCACCCGAGCGAGGCCTGGCAGAGGTTGGCGCGATCGAAGCGGGCCTTGATGAGGCTGCATCGCCGCAGCATCGCCTGTCGGAAGTCGCTGTCGGTGAACACGGCCTCGTCTGCGCGGTTATCCATGAAACAGGCCTGGCGTAGGTCGCAGCGGGAGAAATCGGCGCGCAAGAAGCTGGAGTTGATCCACGTGCTCTCGCTGGCGCGCGACTCGCTGAAGACCGCTTCGTTGAAGTCGCTACCGTTGATGACCCGGAAGCCGGTCAATTCGCAGTTGGCCAGATTCATGCCACGACAGCGACACTCGTTGACCGCGCAGTTGACCAGCTTCGCGCCGCGGAAGTCGGCATCTTCGATCGTACACTCGCTGATCATGCAGAAGTCCCAGTCCGCGCCTGCGCCCTTGGCCCCGGTGAGGTCGGTCTTGGAGATCACGCTGTCCTTGATCACCGAACCGCGCAGGTCCGTCCGCCGCAGGTCGGCACCGTCGAAGGCGGCCGACGCGGCCTGGATCTGACGCAGGTCGGCGTCGACAAATCGCGACTGCACGAAGCCCATGCTCTCGATCTGCGCTTGCCGCAGGTCGGCGGCCGAGAAGTCGGCGCCGCCGCAGTCGGACTCCTCGAATACCGCGGAGCGCAGCGAAGCGCCTGCGAAATTCGCGTCGCGCACGCAGGCGCTGGAAAACACGGCGCCATCGAGGTTGGCCCCACGGAAATCGGCGCGTATCAGCAGGCATCCCGTGAAATCATGGCCGGCGAGATCGATGTCGCGGAAATCCCCATTGCAGCAGTTTTCGCCTTTGAAGCCCTGGCCTGCGGCGAGACGGGCGAGCACCTGTTCGCGATCATAGGTGCCGGAACCCTCGCCCTTGAGCTTGCGCATGAGGCCCATGAACGTCTGGAAACCGGTCAGGCCCGCGGCGCCGCCGGCGCCAGCGGACGCCACGTCGCTGTCTGCAAACGCCGCTCCCGGCGCGACCGGGCCGTCTGCAGCGGACCCGGACTGCACCGGGGTCGTCGATGCTGCGGGTGACGCGGGTGGTGCCGGAGATACG
>JBEPXK010000144.1:0-8675 GCA_041641915.1 Planctomycetota bacterium | reverse complement strand
CCGAGAATGGGCAGAAAACAGCCATGGCTCTCGCCGGCGCCTTAAAGTCATCCACACAAGAACTTATGCGAGTTGCTGCTTGACATTCTTCGTTTTTTGTGGCCGTCGATCTGAATCGAGGCACTAACGAGCGAACGCTTCTCTTCCTAAGAAACTCGATTTCTTGGTCGGTGAGACCACTGCCAATAAAGCCTGGCTTGACGCGATGAACAAAATTGATGTATGCCGCGGTGCCCTTGCCAATTGGCATCTCGTAACCGAGCCAACCATGGGCCATACGCCAATCATCCAGCCACGACCAGACAGCCCACTGCTCTCCGGCGTCAGTCTTGTCCCCAATCACGCGCCCTAGGGTCGCCGCGCTCTGGACCCACACCCAATCCAGCCCACTCGGATCCCACCGATTCACCGGATCCCCTCCGGCATACGCATACCAGTTGCTCCCATCCTGCGCCGGGTCTACCTGCGTAAACCGCCCGATAGACGGGTCATAGTACCGATTCCGGAAGTACCACAAGCCGGTCTCACCATCCACACGCCGCCCAGTATACTCAACATCCTGCAAGGCAGCAGCCTTCACAGCCCAGCCAGGCCAACCAGCATCAAGCGTCATCTGCTTGGCATCTACCTCATACGTATACCGCTCCACAACAGACCCAGCGCCATCCACCAAGGCCGCCACCGAATAGAGGCAGCCTGTCGTCGGGCGGCCAGTCCCCTCCAAAACCAGATCGCCATCCTCATCAACCCAATAGCACACAGCGGCATTGACATACCGGATATCCCACAGGGTCTGCCGCTGCAACTGGTCGGCGACCACGGTCGGGTCACCCATGGAGCCAACATGCTCCTCCAGCCCCTGCCACCCTGCAGAATAATACACATCCCGCCGCGCAAACCCGGCGGCACCATCAGCCACCGCCTGCGAGGCCCGGCGGCGCTTCCCGCCATACTCGCAGAAGACGATCGACTCCTGCATCCCCGCATCGGCGTAGATCGTGGTCATCCGATTCCACGCATCCCACGGCGGATACATCAGGCTCCCGTCGTCGCGGCGAATAACGGTCATGTTGCCGGCGGCGGCGTGGCCGGTGGCGCCCGGGGCGCCGTCGATGGCGTTGATCTCGGTGACCGCGTTGTGCTCGCGGGTCTCGAGCGGGCCCTGGCCGGCGAAGCGTTCCCAGTTGCCGATCTGGTCGAGTTCCCAGTCCTGGCGCAGGTCGACGTTCCGGACGATCTGCTGGAGCTGGGCGGGGGTCAGGGCGTCGGTGTCGACGCGCAGCTCGTCGAGCAGGCCGTCGAGCAGGCCGCTCCAGCCCTGGTTCTTGCAGGCACGAGCGAGGAAGAAACCCTCGATGCCGGTAATCACGCCGCCCTGGGCGGCCTCCTTGGCGCTGAGCGCGGCCGGCTCGTCGTCGAGGTAGACCGTGAGGTCTTCGCTGCTCTGCCAGTCCAGGGCCAGGTGCTGCCGCCCGCTGGGGCAGGTCATCTCGGCCTGGCGACCGGTGGTCTGGTCGTAGGCATAGCCAGCGGTCGGGGTGGCGGTGCCCGCCGCCCCGGCGTGGCTCTGGGGGCTGATGGCGATGCCACCCCAGGCGTCGTCGGTGATGGCAACCTGGTTGACCACGAGCCCCCCGTTGGGGGCATCGTAACTGCTCACCGTGGCCTCGCTACCCCGATCGTCGTAGGACTGCTCGATAGGGCGCACACGCCCCGCAGCGCTGCCGGGAGCGCCCTGATCCGGTCAGTGGTCAGGCGGCGGGCGGCATCGCAGGCGAAGGCGGGGGCACGCCGCGATGTTGCGCCGCTGTGCGGCAACCGCCACTCGCGCTTCCCCCGCGGGCGTCGCGCGTCAGCCTGCGCGTCCGACGGCACCGACGACTCGCCGTGGCGCAGGAGCAGCGAGACCATGCATCTGGCGATCTATCATCCGGTCATCCCGCCCAATACCGGTAATATCGGACGGCTGTGTGTCGGGCTCGGCGCCAGCTTGCAGATCATCGGTCCCTGCGGCTTCGACTTTGGCGCCAAGGCTCGGCGCCGCGCCGGGCTCGACTACTGGGATCAGCTCGAGTGGACGCTCCACCCCGATGAAGACGCTTTTCTCGCCTGGCTCGGCACACGGCGGCCCTGGCTGGTGACCAAGTTCGGCAGCCTGCGTTTCGACGCGCCAGACTACGCGGACGAGGACGTGATCGTGCTCGGCAACGAGAACACCGGCCTGCCGCAGGCCTGGCACGAACGCTGGGCCGCGAACACGGTCCACATCCCGGTACTCGGCCCGGTGCGCAGCTACAACCAGGCCAACGCCGCGGCGATGGTCCTGGCCCAGGCGACCCTGCGCGCCGGCGGCTTCGAACGCGGCGCGCACCGCTTCGCCTCCCGTTGAGCCGGGCCGCAACTCACAGCGCGGCGCACAGTTCCTGCCAAGCGAGCCGCTTCTCGCCGACATAGACCAGTACGTCGCCCTGCTGCGGCCGGAGTCCGGCAAAGGTGGTGTGGGTCTGCGTGCCGCGGATCACGCTGAGCAGGTTGTCGCCATGATCGAGCAGCGCCTTGGCGATCGTGGTGTAGTCGACGGTCGGCGCGTCGGCGACCCGCGTGCTGTAGAGCGTGGTCCCGCGCAGGTTGCTGGTGATCTCCTCGAGGGTGTGCGAAACCCCCGGATCGCTGAGCTCCTGGACCAGGATGTTGCCGGCCACCTGCAACCCGCAGACCACGCTCACCGCCTCCTCGGTCGGGAACAACGCACGCCGGGTCTCGTCGAGGCACTCGGCCACCACGCGCTTGCCCGGAACCAGGCGCTGGATCACCGAGACGATCGACGCGCTGACAGCATCGGCGTTGGGGTCCTCGTAGTTGTACGGCAGCACCAGGACCAGCCGCGCGTCCGCCAGCCCGGCGCGCTGCCAGGTGGCATCGTCGAGCGGCGAGCCGTTGACGAACTGGAGGTTGCGCGGCCCGGCCGGCATCTCGGCGATCTGATCGGTGACCAGCACCACCGGCGCAGCGCCGTAGGCCGGATCGCCAGCGAGCTCGCGCAAGACCTGGTTGAGCCGGCTGGCGCCGGCATAGTTGGCGATCACCACGTGATCGTTGGTGAGGACGGTACCCATGCCGCGGATTCCTTTCTGGGTACGCTCCATGACGTAATCGGCGAACATGCCGAGGAGCACGGTGAAAACGGAGAGACCGAGGAAGACGATGAAGAACACCGTTCCCAGCCGGGCGCCGAGCGAGACGGCCGATTCGTCGCCGTAGCCGATGGTGGTCACGCTGATGATCGAGTACCACAGCCCGTCGCCCCACGTCGCGTGGTCGAAGACGACGTAGGTCAGGGTGTTACCGACCAGCGAGATGGCGGCGAGCACGGCCACGGTCAGCAGGCCGGCCCGGCGCGAGGAGACGATACGGCGTGCGACCCGGCGCAGACGCAGGATGAAAGTCATGGTCGCCCCCTTCTCAGAACAGGTCCTCGTCGGCGCCGCCGAGGTGGACCTCCATGCTGTCGCCGGTGCGGGCGATGTGCTGCAGGAGTTTGCGCAGTTCGTCGGCGTCGGCGGTCGCCGCAAGCTGGTTGGCGCCGAGTACGATGAATTCGCGCTGCTGGATCGTGCGCAGCGAGAACGCGCCGAAGGCCAGCTTGGCGTTGCAGCGCAACAACTCGAGCGCGCGTTGCTCATCGACCGGTCCGCAGACGGTGTAGAACGCGATCAGGTCGTCGCCGTCGGCGTCGCGCCCGGCGAACTGGATGTAGACCCGCTGCGCGCGCTGCTCGCCGACCGGCACCTTGACCCGCCAGCCGCGCGGGATCTCGCGCGCGGGGTGGCCCAGCTCGTCGAGCACGGCGCGCAGCCGCTCGGCGCTGGCCGCGGAGGGATCGGCTTCGGCCACCGCCCCCTCCGGCGCGAGCGGGTCTGCCACCAGCTCGGCGGCGGGCAGGTCGGTGCCGCAGCGGATGCAGAAGCTGCACGAGGGATGGTTGGCGAAACCGCAGGACGGACAGGTGACCACGTGACTGGGCATGCGGCGCTCCTATTCGAGGTAGGTGTGGTACCCCTGACGGTAGAGGCGGTGAACGGCGGGGTCGTCGAGATGGCTGACCGGCGTCTGGACCCGGGCCATGTCGGCAGGGAAGGTGAACAGCCGCGGCAGCAGCGCGGGGGTGAGGAAGCGCCCCTCCCACGGCAGCTCCACCTGCGCGGGATCAGGCAGGTCGGCCCCGGCGACGATCCAGCCCCAGGTGCCGAAGGTGGGCACGGTGGCATGGTACGGCCGGACCACGAACTGCGGCGCCGGTGCCACGCCGGGGTCGTCGATCCGTGGGCCGACCCGCGCGGCGGCGATGGTCGTGGCGATACACCAGAAGGCCTGGCGCGAGCGGAACGGACTGGTGGCCTGGGTCGCGAGCACACCGCCAGGGGCCAGGTGCCGCCCGACCAGGTCGAAGAACTCGCGCGAGTAGAGCTTGGCCAGGGCCGGGGTCGAGGGATCGGGCAGATCCATCAGGATCAGGTCGTAAGGCGTGACGTGCTCCTCGAGCCACTGCATCGCATCGGCGTTGTGCACCTGTACCCGCGGGTCGCTCAGGCTGCCGCGGTTGAGCGCGACCAGCTGCGGATTGCTGGTGAACAGTCGTGTGACCGCGGGATCGAGATCGACCAGATCGACCTGGCGCACGTCCGGATGACGCAGTACCTCGCGCGCCGCCAGCCCGTCGCCGCCGCCGAGGATCAGCACCCGTTCGTGGCGCGACGCGAGCGAGAGCGGCACCATGACCAGGCATTCGTGATAACGGTATTCGTCGACCGAACTGAACTGCAGATGACCGTCGAGATAGAGCCGGGTGTCGCCGCGCCAGCGGGTGAGCACCAGCCGCTGGAATTGGGTGTTGGCGGCGAAGATCACCTCGTCCTGATAGAGGCGGTTCTCCATGTGCCGCACCAGCCGGGTGCCGGTGACCGCGGTGCCGAGCAGCAAGGCGGCGCCGAGGGCAGCCGCCACCCACAACCAACGTCGCCGCGCAGCCGCGATCAGCGGCCCCAGCCGCCACAGCAGCAGCATCGCCACGCCGACGTTGACCAGACCGACCACCGCGCAGGCCTGGACCAGCCCGAGGTAGGGCAGGAGCAGGAAGGGGAAGATCAACGAGGCGACCAGCGAACCGAGGTAGTCGGCCGGCAGCACGTTGGCCAGCGTCGCCCGCAGATCGTCGAAGCTGCGCAGGATCCGCACCACCAGCGGGATCTCCATCCCCACCAGCACGCCGACCGCGCAGAGCATGCCCCACAGCACGGGCCCGTGCAGCTCGGTGTAGGCGAAGGTGGCGAAACCGGCCAGGGCCATGGCGCCGCCGATCAGCCCGGCAGCGAGCTCGATGGTGATGAACCAGCCGAGCAGCTCGCGGCGGACGAAGCGGCTCAGCCAGGAGCCGACGCCCATCGCGGTGAGGAACAGGCCGATGACCAGCGACCACTGGGTGGTCGCATCGCCGAGCAGGTAGCTCTCGAGCGTGCCGGCGATGAGTTCGTAGACCAGTGCGCAGATAGCCAGCAAGAAGATGCTGGCCAGCAGCAGGAGGCGGACATCGCGCTGACCGCCCGCGGTGGCGGGGGCGTCCGCAGGCGGGGCTGTCTCCATGCGCTCAGGTGATGACGGCGCCGAGGACGATGGCGATGGCGATCATCGCGCCACCGATGATCAGGCCCAGGGCCACGTTCTGGTCCTCTTCGATCTCCTTGCGGATGGAGAACGGCGTGACCTTCTCCATGATCCAGACGCTCAGCAGGAACAGGATCGCCGCGAGGGCGAACCAGGCCAGTGCCGGCAGCAGTTCCCAGAATTGCGTGATGACCTTGTCGGGCATGGGGATCTCTCCGTGGGGGCGAGGATGGCGACAGCTATTTGCCGCCGTGGAAGCCGCCGCCGATGAAATAACGGGAACGGTAATGGGCACCGGCGGTACCGCCGCCGCGCACCGAGCCTTCGCGCACGCTCACCGGCTGTTTGGCCGGTTGCGGCAGGCCCCAGCCGCGATTGCTCGCGACCATGGTGAGCACCGAGCCGGCGCCGACGACACCGAGGAAGACCAGGCTGGCTGGAGCGATACGCATACGGGCCTCCTCAGGCGAGCTTCTTCGCCTCGTGGCTCTTGATGATCGCGATGGTCAACACGACCCACAGCAGGGCCAGGATCAGCGCGACGAGGTACCAGCGGGTCAGGGTCACGTCCTGATAAACGGTAAAGCGGATCGGCCGAGGCGAGCAATCGCGCTCGCGCCGCATCTGGTCCGGCGCGAAGGCCAGCAGGCGATAGGTGCCCGGCTTGGCAACCTTGAACACCGCGGTATCGGTACGGTTGTTCTCCGTCCAGTGCTCGCCGCCGCTGTAGCCCGAGTAGTAGGACATCTCGACCGAGAAGTCGAGCAGTGCGCGGTCCTCGGCATCGATCAGCGCGACCTCGGCGTAGGTCCAGGTGTCGCCCTTGCACGGCGCGAAGGCCTCGACCATGCAGATGGTGTCAGACTCGGTGATCGCGAACGACTCGCTCGCCGCGGGTGTGCCGACATAGCCGTTGGGGCCGTCGTCAGGGATCGCGTTGAGCGTGTCGACCTTGTCGCCCTTGCCACAGGAACCGATGGTCAGCACCAGCATCACCAGCGCGACCACCGCGGCGATGACCCCGGTCTGGCGCAGGAAGGCCGCGCCCCGGAGCGGCTGGTGGCAGGCCACGCCGCGCGGCCGCGGCAGCTTGCCCACTGCCACGCCGAAGGCCTTGGCGACCTCCTCGCGCGGCAGGTAGCGACCGAGATAGAGCTCATACTCCTGCTCGGTCCACTCGGCCGAGAGCAGGTAGCCATCGTCGCTGCCGGCGTCGAGGTAGTGCGAGACGTCGTCGACCTTGGCCACCCAGGGCAGCTCGCCGAGCACGGCCATGACCTTGGTCGTGCCGCGCCAGTACATGGTGAAGGTCCGACCGCCGCAGGTGACCTTGCGCCCCTGTCGCGCCGCGCCCGAGCGCAGATCGACCGACGGCCGTTCGCGGGTCACGCTGTAGAGCGTCCAGTGACCCGACTCGCAACCGAGCCAGCGGAAGCCCCGCTCGGCGTTGTAGAGCATGTAGTCGTGGCTGATCGAGCCGTCCTTCTGGTCCCGGCTGCGCAGGTAGCCGGCAACGACGTGGTCGACTCCCTCAAGAGTGCAGGCGGTGCCCAGCTCGAAGGTCATGCCTCGGGTCTGCTGTTGGGCAGAGCGGGCCAACAGCCGGGCCTCATCGCGGCTGACGTCGAGCTGGCTGTGGCACTTGGGGCAGGCCAGGGCGTGGGTGGCCTCGCCGCCCTGGACCGGGATGGTCACGCCGCATTCGGCGCAGGCGACATGGCGCTGGGTCAGGTCCAGGGTGCTGCCACAGTGGGCGCAGGTCAGCTCGCTGTCCTCGCTCCCCGGTGCCGGCAGCGGCGCGCCGCAGCCGTAGCAGCGCAGCTCCTGCGCCTGCGTGGTGTCCTTGACCACGCGCTCGCGCCGCTGCTCATCGCCGGCGAAGCCGCCGCCGGCATCGCCGGCGACCGCCGGCGCGGTCTGCATGTCGAGTTCGCCCGGATCGAGCTGTCGGCCGCGGAACACGATCACCGAGCCGTCGAGCTCGTACTCGACCGTCGCCATCGCCTCCGGCGCCTCGAGATCGAGGAACGGCACCTTCTCTTCGCTGAGCACGGGGAAGGGCAGGTCGCCCTCGGCCCCCTCACAGATCGCCACCGCCTTCTCGGCGACGACGAAGGTCTCGTCGCCGAGTTGGTAGCTCGCGCCGGGCTGGGCGTCCTCCCATGCCATCGGCGGCGTGGTGCGCGCGAAGCTCTCGAAGGTCAGCTCGCCGCCGTCCTCGCTGATCCAGGCCTGGGAGCCGTCGTCGAAAAACAGGAACCACTCGTCCCAGGCGCCGTCGCGATAGCCGTAGCGCACCCGACCGGCGACCTGGAAGGTCCGCCCCATCAGGCTGCCGACGCCACCGACCTGCAGCGGACTCGGCGTCTGCGCCAGCAGGGCCATGGTCCCGGCGACCCGCGCCGCACCGGCGTCAACCACCACCGCCGCGCGACAGGCCGGACAGACCGTCATCGCCCGGAAGCGTTCGGTTTCAGCAAGGTCCTTACCGCAGGAGGGACAAAACACGCACGGTCTCCCGCCGGGGGCTGAAGTGGTGCGTTGATGGTAGAACCGCTACGGGTGAGTCAATCTCCGCGCGCAGGATCCCCGAGCGCGCGCAGACCCGGGCCGCGGGTTCAGCCGGGCGCCTGGGGGTACAGCTCAGCGCCCTGTTCGCGGAAGCGCGCCGCCATCGCCGCCGCGCCGGCGCGGTTCTCCTCGCTGATGCGCATGGAGCAGAACTTGGGCCCGCACATGCTGCAGAAATGTTGCCGTTTGCCGGCCGGCTCGGGGATGGTGGCGTCGTGGTAGGCGCGGGCGGTCTCGCCGTCGAGCGCGAGCGCGAACTGGTCCTCCCAGCGGAAGGCGAAGCGCGCGCGGCTCATCGCGTCGTCCCAGGCCCGGGCGCCGGGATGACCCTTGGCCAGGTCGGCCGCGTGAGCGGCGATCTTGTAGGTGATCACCCCGCGCTTGACGTCTTCGCGGTCCGGCAGGCCGAGGTGCTCCTTGGGGGTGACGTAGCACAGCATGCC
>JBEPXK010000143.1:0-8677 GCA_041641915.1 Planctomycetota bacterium | reverse complement strand
CCGGCGGCATCGCCCACGATTTCAACAACATCCTCCAGGGCATGCTCGGCTACACCCAGCTGGCCCAACGCCGCCTCGACGACCAGCACACTGCCCAGCCGCACCTGCGCGAGGTGCTCAAGGGCGGACGTCGCGCGGCGAAGATGGTCCAGCACATCCTCGCCTTTTCACGTCAGCAGGAGCGCGACCCGCGCGCGATCGTGCTCGAACCGATCGTGACCGAGGCCGAACAGCTGCTGCGCGCCTCGCTGCCGACCACCATCAGCATCGAGTCGCGGATACGACCAAACAGCCCGCCCATCACCGCCGACCCGACCGAGATCCACCAGGTGCTGATGAACCTCGCCACCAACGCCTACCACGCGATGATCGACGACGGCGGCCTGTTGGTGATCGCGCTCGACTGGGGCACCGCCGATCAGCTGGCGCCGAATACCGGTTTCGCGCATGATGCCCTGGTGGTGGTGGTCGAGGTCAGCGACACGGGCTGCGGCATGTCGGACAGGGTGCGCGAACGCGTGTTCGACCCGTATTTCACCACCAAGGAGGTCGGCAAGGGCACCGGCATGGGACTGGCCGTGGTCCACGGGATCGTCACCCACTGCGGCGGGCGCATCGTGGTCGAGAGCGAAGAGGGCGCGGGCACGGTGTTCCGCATTGTCTTCCCGGTCGCGGAGAGCGATTCGTCCGACGACGCTGAAGCGGACGAGGACAATGACAGCTCCTCGTCTCGCCCGGCAGCAGAACCGCTGGGGCTGCGACGCGGCCACCGCATCCTTCTGGTCGACGACCGGCAAAGCGTGGTCGAGATGGCCCGGCTGGCGCTCGAGGAGAGCGGCTTCGCGGTCGAGACCGCACCCGACGGGGTCGGCGCCCTCGCGTTGTTCCGCAGCGACCCCGCCCGCTGGGATGCGGTGGTCACCGACCAGACCATGCCCGGGCTCACCGGTAGCCAGCTGTGTCGCGAGGTGCTCAAGCACCGCCCGGACATCCCGGTAGTCCTGTGTACTGGCTACAGCGAAGGCATGGACGCACGCACCGCCCGCCGCATCGGCGCGGCCGCGTTCCTCGAAAAGCCGATCTCGATCAGCCGTCTGCGACGCACCCTGAGCGAACTGCTCGGCGAGTGAGATCGGCGCGCTCACGATCACGCCGCAGCGCAGATCGAGCGTGGACACTTGCTCCCCACCGCGGCCGGCACAGACTGCGGGGCCGCGAGGGAGATCATCCATGAGCAAGCGCATCCTCTTGACCACCACCAGCTACCAGGACACCCCGGGCGAACACCACGCCCTGCTCGAGCAATCCGGCTACGAGATCGTCCGCGCCCGCGGCCCGCTCGACCAGGCCCAGATGCTCGAACTCATCGCCGGCGAGGGCTTCGACGGCCTGCTCAACGGCGACGACGACATCAATCCCACGGTCATCGACGCCGCCCTGCCGCGACTGAAGGTCATCGCCAAATACGGCATCGGTCTCGACTCGATCGACGTCGACCACGCCACCAGCCGGCGGATCCCGGTGCTGTTCACCCCCGGTGTCAACCATACCACCGTCGCGGAACACACCGTCGGGCTGATGATCTGCGTCGCCAAGCACTTCTGGTTCCACGCCCGCGCGGCCAAGGCCGGCGAATGGAAGCGCCAGACCGGCTATGAGCTCTACGGCAAGACCCTCGGCGTACTCGGCATGGGCCGCATCGGCAAGGAGGTCATCATCCGTTGCAAGGCGATGGGCATGACCCCGATCGCGCACGATGTCTACTGGGACGACGCCTTCGCCGCGGAGCACGGCGTGGAGCGGGTCGAGAACCCGGACGCGGTGCTCGAGCGCGCCGACGTGCTCAGCCTGCACATGACCCTGACCGACGAGACCCGCGGTTACCTCAACGCGCAGCGCATCGCAACGATGAAAGACGGCGCGATCGTGGTCAACACCGGCCGCGGCGCGCTGACCGTCGAGGCCGACGTGGCCGAGGCCTGCAAGGCCGGCAAGCTGCTCGGCTACGGCTGCGACGTGCTCGCGCAGGAGCCGATGCGCACGCCGCACCCCTTCCAGGAGGTCGACAACGTCTTCGTCACCCCTCACGTCGGCAGCCGCACCTACGAGTCGGTCGAGCGCCAGGCGCTGCGCGCGACCCACAACCTGATCAACTTCCTCGAAGGCGACAGCGACTACATCCAGGCCAACCCCTTCTGAGGCCGGCGCCTCGCCGCCAGCCACCGCAGCAGTCCAGGACCGAACCCATGAGCCAGACCGACTACGTCATCTCTTGCGACCTCCACGCCGAACTGGTGCAGCAGGCCTTCGCCAAACGCGGCTACACACCGGATGAGTGCGCTGACGCCGCTCGCTTCTGCGAGCTCGCCGCCTGGCACGGGATCAAGACCCACAATGTGCTCAAAGCCGTGCATCTCGACGACCTGTTCGGCTCCAAGGTCGGCGGCTGCGTCCCGGGCGCAACGATCGAACGCCTGCCCCAGCGCTTCAAGGCGATCGAACGCTGGAACGCCAACAAGAAGCTCGGCCAGAGCTGCGCCTTCGCGGCGATGGACCGCTGCATGGAACTGGCCGACGAGTTCGGCGTCGGCATCGTCAGCATGGACAACGCCTTCCACTACCTCTGGGGTGGCGGCTACGTCATCGATGCGGCCAAGAAGGGCTACATCGCCTACACCTGCTGCACCTCCGGCACCTCCGAGGTCGTGCCCTTCCTGGGCAAGACGCCGACCATGGGGACCAACCCGCACAGCTGGGCCTTCCCGACCACGCAGCAGCTCGGCTACCCGATCTGCATCGACTGGGCAACCAGCGCGGTGGCCATGGGACGGGTGCAGCAGTTCATCCGCGAAGGCAAGGAACTGCCCCCGAACGCCGCGGTCGACGCCGAGGGCAACCCGACCACCGACCCGAACCGGGCCAAGAGCCTGCTGTTCTTCGGTGGCCACAAGGGCTACGGCCTGGGCCTGATCAACGAGCTGCTCGCAGCCTACACCGGATCGGGCGTGCCCAGCCTGCGCGGCGTGCACGGCGCCGGCGATCCGGAAGAGAAGCGCACCCCGAACTTCTACTTCCAGTGCATCCGGCCCGAGGCCTTCGCCTGCGAGGACTTCCCCAAGGGGCGCGACCAGGACGCCAACGTCGGCGCGGTACTCGCCGACATCCGCCAGCCGGGCAACGAGCACTGCCTGTTCCCCGGCCAGATCGAGGCCGAGGCCGCGAAGCGCAGCGCCGCCAACGACGGCCTGCTGTTCACGCCCAAGGAAGTGGACGAGCTCGCGCAGATCGCGGCCGAGGCGGGTGTCGCCTTCGACCGCGACGCGCTGGCTCGCGCTACGAGCTGATCCCGGCGCGCGCCGGGATCAGTCCTCGGCTTCCTCGTCCTGCTCAGCCTGCTGCGCAGCGGGGCTCTGCGCCGCCTGTTCCTCCGCGGCCGGCGGCCGCGTCACCACCACCTGCGCGGCGCGGATGATCTGCTCGTGCAGGCGGTAACCGGCCCGGACCACCTCGATGATCGTCCCGCGCGGGTGCCCGGGCTGCTCGATCTGGGCTACCACCTCGTGTATGCTCGGGTCGAACACCCCCTCGGTGGGGATCGGCTCGATGCCGGCATTGCCGAAGATCCCCAACAGGTTGTCGCGGATCATGCTCACCCCGGTGGCGAAATCCTCGAAGCTCTCCGGGCTCGCGGCCTTGAGCGCGTGCTCGAAGTTGTCCATCTCGATCAGCATCGGTGCAACGAAGCGCGCCACCGCGCGATCGCCGCTCGCCGCCGCCTCGCGCCGCATCCGCTTGCGCATGTTGTCGAAATCGGCCTGCCGCCGGGCCAACTGCTCGCGCGCCTCGCTGAGCTTGTTCGTCAACTCGGCGACCTGCTCCTGCAGCTCGGCGACCACCGCACCGACCTCGCCGTCATCGTCGATCGCATCGGCCGCGGCGTCCTCCGCCTCGCGGGCGGCCGCCTCGCGCTTGTCCTGCTTGTCCTGTTTGCGTCCCATGTTCACCGTTTCCTCATCTCATGTGTCTCGTGGCCTTCCGGCCTCAATCCGACCGGCCGGACGTACTACTCGAAGAAATCCCGCAGCTTGGCGAAGAAGCTCTTCTGCTCGGGGATCTGCTTGCCCTCGAGGCTTGCGATCTCCTTGAGCAGCTCGCGGTAGCGGCCGGTGACCTTCTTCGGCACCTTGATGTCGACCACCACCAGCTGGTCGCCACGACGGCGGTACTCGTCCTCGATCCCCTGGCCGCGCATACGCAGCACGTCGCCGGGCTGGCTGCCGGCCGGGATCTTCAGCTTGGCTCGGCCGTCGAGCGTTGGCACCTCCATCTCGGTTCCGAGTGCCGCCTGGGCGAAACTCACCGGCAGCTTGCAGACGAGGTTGTTGCCGTGGCGCTCGAAGATCTCGTGCGGCCTGACGCTGATATAGACGTAGAGATCGCCGCGCGGCCCGCCGCCACGCCCCGGCTCGCCCTCGCCGGAGATCCGCAACCGGCTGCCGTCTTCGATGCCGGCGGGGATCCGTACCTTGATCGTCGCCTTCTGCGGCACCGATCCGCTCCCGCGGCAACTGTCGCAGGGATCCGCGATCACCTGGCCACGACCGCCGCAGCTCGGGCAGGTGGTCTGGACCACGAAGAAGCCCTGCCCCTGACGCACCATCCCCGCCCCCCCGCAGGTCGGACAGGGCCGCGGCGAACTGCCGCTGGCACAACCGCTGCCGCCGCAGGACTCGCAGGTCTCGTTGCGCTTGAGATCGATGGTCTTGGTGCAGCCGTGGGCCGCCTCCTTGAGCGAGATCTCGACGCTGAGCTTGAGGCTCGCGCCCTGGTTGGCAGCGCGGCCGCGTCCGCCGCCGCCGCCGCCGAAGAAGCTGTCGAAGATCGAACCGCCGCCAAAGATGTCGCCGAAGGCGCTGAAGATGTCGTCCATCGAGGAGAACCCGCCACCGGCGTGGCCCATGCCCTCGACCCCGGCGTGCCCGAACTGGTCGTAACGCTTGCGTTTATCGCCATCCGAGAGCACCTCGTAGGCCTCGGCGGCCTCCTTGAACTTCGCCTCGGCGCCATCGTCGTCCGGATTGCGATCGGGATGATAGCGCATGGCCAACTTGCGATAGGCGCGCTTGATCGTCGCGTCGTTGGCGTCCCGTTCGACCCCCAGTACCTCGTAATAGTCACGTTTCGACATGCATCGGCTCCATGGCTCCGGTCATTTCGACCGGAAACCGACGCTGATATAGCACATGTCGGTCCAAGCAACTGCGAACCCAGCTCCACGCACAGCCGCCGGCCATGGCCGTTCGCCAGGAAAACAGACCGCGCTTCGGCCAAAGCGACACATGCGCACATCCACATCGGCGCTTCCGTCAGCGATCGCGTCGCTGCACCGGCTTCAGCGCCCGGCGCCGGGGCTCACCCGGCGTCGTCTTCGCTCGCCGCAGCGCCAGACCCGCGCTCCGGCGTCTGCGGCGCTGGCGCGGGAGCGAACGCCTCCTCCGACGGTGAGGCCGGCTCCTCGTCGGCCGGCGTTGCGCCCGTGCCCGTGTCGGGGTCGAGCTGCTCGTCGCGCAGCAGGTCCTGGGCAAGCGCATCGAGCCGGGCCCGCAGGCGCGCGAGCACCTTCGGCGCCTGCTCCTCCAGCGCCGGATCGAGATCGGCAAAGCGCTTGCGCGCGCTGATGAAACAGGTGCCGGCCGAGTCGGCCTGACGCACCCGCAGGTAGGCGCGCGCGTCGTCGAGCAGGTCGGTGATCGCGGCCACCGCCGCGGCCTGTTCCTCGCTCAGTGCTTCGGCCTCGGCTTCGGCCTCGGCGGTGTAGCGCTCCAGCTCGGCCTGCGCGCGCGCGACCAGAGCGGGGTCGAGCTCCGGACGCGCGTCGCCCCCTTCCGCCGCCGCCATCCGTGCACCGAGCGTGACGACCAGCAACGCGACGCAGATCCTGCCAGACATCGCCTTCCCCCCTATCGCACGGCGACGCCAGCCGTGCGCATGGCGTCCTTGATCGCCGTGACCGTGTAATCCCCGTAATGGACCATGCTGGCGATCAGGGCGGCGTCGGCCCGGCCCTCAGTCACGGCCTCGATCAGGTGACGCGGTTCGCCCGCCCCACCTGACGCGATAACCGGGATCCGCACCGCATCGGCGACCTTGCGGGTGATCTCCAGCTCGTAGCCCGAGCGCACGCCGTCGGTGTCGATGGCGTTGAGGCAGATCTCGCCCGCGCCGCGTTCCTCGGCCTCGCGCGCCCAGGCAACGGCGTCGCGCCCGGTCGGGGTACGTCCGCCGGCGATGACCACTTCGTAGCCGGACGGGATCGCCGCGCTCGGCTCCACCTTGAGCGCGTCCATGCCCAGAACCACGCATTGGCTGCCGAAAGCGCGAGCCCCGCGGGTGATCAGCTCGGGGTCGCGCACCGCTGGCGAATTCACGCTGACCTTCTCCGCGCCCGCCAGCAACACGTCGCGCATGCACTCCACGCTGTCGATGCCACCGCCAACGCTGAAGGGGATGAACACCGCCGCCGCGACGCGCTCGACCACGTCGATGATCAGCTGGCGCCGCTCGGCCGAGGCGGTGATGTCGTAGAACACCAGCTCGTCCACGCCCTGCTCGTAATAGCGCTGGGCGTAGACCACCGGATCACCGATATCGACGTTGCCCTGGAAACGGACGCCCTTGGTGACCTGCCCCGCGCGGACGTCGAGGCACACGATGACCCGTTTGAGCAATGCCATGGATGCATCCTTCGCCGCCCCCCGCCCAGTCAAGCGCAGGAGCACACGCGCAGCTCAGCTGCAGAAGTCCCGTAGCAACGAGAGCCCGACCGGACCGCTCTTCTCGGGATGGAACTGGAACGCGACCAGGTTGTCGCGCCGGACCCCAGCGCAGAACTCGATCCCGTGCTCGCAGCGCGCGATGGTCAGCGCGGGATCGTCGGGCTCGCAGTAATAGCTATGGACAAAGTAGAACGCCGCGCCCGGCTCCACGCTGGCCGCCAGCGGCTCGCCGCCGGCGAAGCGCACCGGGTTCCAGCCCATGTGCGGCACCTTCAAGCCGGGATCAGAGAGATCGAAACGCCGCACCCGACCGGGCAAGACGCCGAGGCATGCGGTGCCGCCGTCCTCCTCGCTGTGCTCGAACAGCAGCTGCATGCCGACGCAGATGCCCAGCACCGGCTTGCCGGCGTCGATCGCCTCGCGCAGGGCCACATCCATGCCCAGCTCGCGCAGGTTGGCCATGCAGCTGGCTGCGGCGCCGACGCCGGGGAAGATCACCCGTTCCGCCGCACGGACCACATCGCGGTCACGCGTGACCTGCGCCGCGACCCCGAGTTGGGCCAGGGCCCGCTGGACCGAGGTCAGGTTGCCCGCGCGGTAGTCGATGATCGCGATGCTCATGGCAGCTCCCCTGCTCGCGCCGCCGACGGTAACGCGCCACGACCCCGGACAACCGCGGAAACGCTCCCGCGCTGCAGCGAGCGTCTCGCACCTTGCACCGCCCTCCCATCGGCGATGCTCCCGCCCCATGCGCATCCTCAGCTGGAACGTCAACGGCATCCGGGCCCTTCACCGCAAGGGCATCGCCCCCCTCGCGGCGGTCAGCGACGCGGCGGTGGTCGGTTTGCAGGAAACCAAGGCGCATCCTGAACAGGTGCCGGCCGAGGTGGTCGAACCGGAGGGCTGGCACGGCTTCTGGCATCCCGCCCACCGCCGGGGTTACAGCGGCGTGGCCACCTTCTCCCGCGACGCGCCCGACGCGGTGATCACCGGCATGGGCGACACCCGCTTCGACGACGAAGGCCGCGTGCTCACCCTGCGCTTCGGCGAACTCGCGATCGTCAACGCCTACTTCCCCAACGCCCAGCCCGGCGGCGCCCGGCTGGACTACAAGCTCGCGTTCTGCACCGCGATGGAGGGCTTCCTCGCCAGCTTGCGCGAACGCGGCTACCGCACCGTGCTCGTCGGCGACTACAACATCGCCCACCGCCCGATCGACCTCGCCCGCCCGGCGGCCAACGAGACCAGCCCCGGCTACCTGCCCGAAGAGCGGGCCTGGTTCTCGCGCTACCTCGAACTCGGCTATCGCGATGTGTTCCGCGAGCGCAACCCCGCCCTGTCTGAGGCCTACACCTGGTGGAGCTACCGCTCGGGCGCGCGCAAACGCAACGTCGGCTGGCGCATCGACTACGCCACCGTCAGCCCCGAACTGATCCGGGACGTGCGCGAGGTGGCGATCCATCCGGAGGTGCTTGGGAGTGATCACTGTCCGGTGTCGATTTGTTTCTAGGGGCTTCCTTTGTTCCTAGGGGCTGCCGCCCCGAGGACCCCCGCCCTCGGGCGCGACTCGTCGCTTTTTGTTTCTAGGGGCTGCCGCCCCTAGGACCCCCGCCCTCGGGCGCGACTCGCGCGGCTGCGCCGCGCGTGGGCAGCGGTCGCTACGCTCCCATTGTTGCTGCCCACCGTCGCTTGGTCGGGCGGCTACCGCGTCGTGGCGTTGAGCGGCGCCCGTCCGAGCGGGTCGGACGGGGGTCGGACGGGCGTCGGGCGGGCGTCGGGCGAAGTCGGACGGGGGTCGGGCGGGTTGGACGCGGCTCGTCCGGCGGCGCCGGACGTGGGCCGCGGTCGCTTTTGTTTCGAGGGGCTGCTGCCCCTAGGACCCCCGCCCTCGGGCGCGGCTC
>JBEPXK010000142.1:0-8680 GCA_041641915.1 Planctomycetota bacterium | reverse complement strand
GGGGGGCGGAGGCGGCATCGCGCAGCGATAGGTGGCCCCGGTGGGGCCACCGGGCCGACGCAGCGCAAGCGCAGCCCCGCAGCGAAGCGAGGAGCAAGCGCAGCTGGGATGCGCGTGAGCGCGCGAGGGGGCAGCGCCCCCTCTGAAGGAAGCCTCATGCCCGGTGGGCCTGGGTGATTCCGTGCGGCGCTGAGCCCGACCGCGTCGGCGCTCAGTAGGCGCCGCCGATCATCACCGCGCTGGGGGTCTCGTCATCGAACTGGTCGTAGTCCGGGCTGGCCGCCTCGGCCTGCTCGGTGGTCGCCTTGCGCCAGGTACGCGCGCGCTCGCGCGCCTCGCGCTCGGCCTGGAGCTCGGTGGCCAGGTGCGGCTGGGTCTCGCGGCCGAGATTGCCCTGCAAGGCTTCCTCGATCACCCCGACGATCTCACCGGCGGTCGGGTAGCGATCGGCGAGCCGGGCGGCTGCGGCGCGCCGGATGACATCGACCGCCTTGGTCGAGCACTCCGGGGCGAAGGCGCGCGGATCGGGAATCACGCCGCGCTTGGCCAGGGCCAGGACCCCCTGCTGATCGCGCCCGAGATAGGGCGGACGCCCGCAGAGCATGCGGAACAGCGTGCCGCCGAGAGCGAAGATGTCGGCCTGCGGGGTGATCAGTTTCTTGGCCTGAGCCTGTTCGGGGGCCATGTAATTGGGCGTGCCGATGATCAGATCGTCACCGAAGCCGAGGCTCTGACGCTGCAGCGCCGCAGCCGATTCGACCGCCATGCCCAGATCGGCGATCTTGGGGATCATATCGCCGGTGACGAAGATGTTCGCCGGCTTGATGTCGCGATGGACCACGCCCGCGCGGGCCAGGGCCTCGAGACCGCGGCCGATGTCGCGGGTGATGCCCAGGGCCAGGCGCTCGGGCAGCACGCCGCCGTAGTGCTTGAGCAGGTCGGCCAGGCTGCCGCCCTGGACCAGTTCCAGCGCCATGTACATCCATCCCTGGTCCTCGCCGAGGTCGAAGCAGGTGATGACGTTGGTGTTGTGGATCCGGCCCGTCAAGTGGGCCTCGGCCACGAAACGGGCGCGGATGATGTCGCTCTGGGCCTTCTTCGGCGGCAGGACCTTGAGCGCCACCTCGCGATCCATGCTCACCTGCCGCGCGCGGAAGACGCTGTTCGACCCGCCCTTGCCGAGCTTGTCGATCAGACGATAGCCACCCAGGACCTTGGGGATCTGGGTCTGACGACGTGGTCTGCCATTGGGTTCCGGGGTGCTGGCCATGGGGCAATGATGCCGCGGGACGCGCGCATGTCGATCGGCCTCCAGGCGATGCCGCACGGGTCGGCGCCGCGGCTGCGGCATTGGGGGTGGCCAGTCGCCGGGCGGCTGTAGGCTCCGCCCATGGCATGGACCGCGGTGGTCAGGCTTACCTACGCCGACAGCGTCCGCCAGCCGGTGCTGTGGCTGGCGACCGCGGTCGGCCTGGGCTTTCTGGTCCTGACCACCGTGTTCGGCATGTTCAACTTCTTCGAGCAGGACCGCTTCCGTCTGTTCTGTACCGCCGGGGTCGCCATCACCACCCTCAACGGCGTGTTTCTCGCTCCGGTGCTCGCGGCCAGCGCGGTCGGCGAGGAACTCGCCGACCGCACCGCGCTGACCCTGTTCGCCAAGCCGCTGGGTCGCGGAGCCTACCTCTGCGGCAAGACCCTCGGCGTCTGGGCGGCGGCGGTGAGCTCGAGTGCGGTACTCGCCGGGCTCCACCTCGGCCTGCTGGCCTGGCTCCAGCGATACGGCTTTCCCGGCGATCATCATCACGGCGACGACCCGGCAGCCTGGGCCTGGGTGCCCTACGGCCGGCTGATGCTCGCCCACCTGCTGGGCACCCTCACCGCACTGATCCTGGCCGCGCTGGGCACCGTCCTCGCCCTGCGCCTGCGCGCCGCCGGCGCGATCACCGCCTGCTTCGCCATCTTCGTCGGGGCCAACGTCCTCGCCGGAATCGGGCTGCCGACCACCGGATTCCTGCCCGCGCTGGCCATCTTCCAGGTCGACGACGCGCTGCAGTTCCCCCGCTTCCCCATCAGGCCCGACTATTTCGGCCTTTGCGTCCTTCACAGCCTGCTCTATAGTTCTGGCTGTCTGCTCCTGGGCCTGGTACTGTTCAAGCGACAGGACCTCGCCTGAAACCCGAGAAGTGGGAAAGCCGGTGCGCTACGCGATCATCAGCGACATCCACGGCAACCTCGAAGCGCTGACCGCCGTGCTCGCCGACATCGAATCCAATCGGATCGACCGTATCGTCTGTCTCGGCGATATCGTCGGTTACGGGGCCGACCCGATCGCCTGCCTCGAGAAGATACGCGACCTCGACTGCGACTGCATCGCCGGTAACCACGACTGGGCCGCGATCGAACGCATCTCGATCGATTTCTTCAACGCCTATGCCAAAGCCGCGGCGCTGTGGACCCGCGAACAGCTGTCGCAAGAGCACAAGGATTGGCTCGCCAACCTGCCGCTGACGCTCAAGTTCGACGATTACTGCATCAGCCACGGCACCTTCCACCAGCCGGAAGGCTTCAACTACATCCAGACCGTGTTCGACGCCCAGCTCAGCTTCGAGGAACTGCGCACGCGCAACGCCCACCTCGGCTTCCTCGGCCACAGCCACGTGCCGGTCGGCTTCTTCGACACCGATCCGATCACCTATACGCTCGACCAGGAGATCCCCACGAGCGAGGAGACCGCGATCATCATCAATGTCGGCAGCGTCGGCCAGCCGCGCGACGAGAACCCGATGGCGAGCTACTGCATTCTCGACACCGAGGAGGACAAGGCCCGCATCGTCCGCCTCGACTACGACCTCGACACCGCCGCCGAGAAGATCAAGGGCGCCGGCCTGGACCCGATCCTGGCCCAGCGCCTGTACCTCGGCAAGTAGACGCGAGCGCCAGCGCGACACGACGCGACGCCTGTGCGCCGTCGAGCCCGCGCCCAGGCGCCAGGCGCGCCCGGCCGTTCATCACCAGCCGCGAGCGCACAGCCCCACGACCCTGCTGCCGGGCTGCGAATCGTCAGCCATCACCCGCCGTGCCCGCCAACAAGGGGACGAAACGGACCGGCCAGAGATCCTGGCGGGTGATGCTGCCGTCTTCGGCCTTGGCCAGGAGGATCAGCTGCTGGTCGCCGCCGTGCTCGCCGAGAGGCAGGATCATCCGGCCACCGGGAACGAGCTCGGCAATCAGGGCCTCGGGGAGATGGTCGGCGGCGCAGGCGACCTGGATCGCGTCGTAAGGCGCATGCTCCGGCACCCCCTGCGACCCATCGCCGAGGACCAGACGCACCGGAGCGATGGAATCGTGGCCGGTATGCATCGCCAGAGCATCGCGACTCTGCTCCACCAACGCGCGCTGACGCTCGACGGCAGAGACCATGCCATCGGGGCCGACCAGCCGCGCGGCAAGAGCGGCGGCATAACCACTGCCGCTACCCACGTCGAGCACCCGGTCTCCTGGTTTGAGCGCAAGCTGCTCGAGCATGTAGGCCACCACCACCGGTTGGGAGATGGTCTGGGCGCTACCGATGGCCATGGGGAAGTCGCCGTAGGCCTCGGACTGGGCGCCCGGTGGCACGAAGTGGTGCCGCGGCAGCTCCCGCATGGCATCGCGAACCCGTTGGTCATGGATCCCATGCAGCTGATCGCGCACCATCCGTTCACGGCGACGGAGGTCAGCGGGGGTATCGATGAAGTCCTGCATGCTCCCGATCGTAACGCGGCGCGCCTCCAGCCCACAAGGGAGTCAGTCCCCCGCGCCAGACTCGCGCACCTCCGGCTCAGGCCCCGATGGTCTCGGTCGAATCGATGGTAGCCAGCTCGACCATGTTGTGCCGTTGCTCCACAGTCACGAACTCATCGAGCAGGGACCCGAGCAGGGAGCGCATCTGTTCGGCAAAGGCACGCGCCGCATCCATGTCGGGTTGACCCACTGCGGTCCAGAACTCGTGTCGGTCCGCGTGGTTGGGACAGGTGTCGAGATAGGCCAGCAAGTCCATCGCTGCGTTCATGTTCATTGCCGACCTCCTTTCTGTGGCGTGCGAAGTGCGACCGCTGCCCAGGAGGTACGGGCCGACGGCTATCACATCCGCTCCTGTTCTAGTATCGGAGTTTAAGCTCCTCCGCTTGAGGTTCCACCCATTAGACGCCGAGCATCGGCAGGGTTTCGCACCTTTCTCCCCCTGCGGCCAAGCCTGTGCAAGCCGGCGGGCGGGGTGCGTGCACCCGCGCAACGTGGCTGATACGCAGCGCGGCGCAGCGCTTGACTGCCCCGGCCCTCAGCCCCGGCCCTCAGGGGACTTCTCCGGGCAGCACCCGGCCAGGCTGTCACAGGCAACGGCTGCGCCCCTCGGGCGCTGCCGACTGGCAGCGGGATCACGCTGGAGCGGTCAGCGCGCTGGCGCACACTGCGGCCATGTTGCGCGCTCTGATCTGCTGTCTCGTCCTCCTGGTGATCGCCGGCTGCCGCAGCCAGCGTCTGCCAGAGCTGTCCGCCCCCGGCATCCAGGTGGCCGGCTTCGACCCGGCCGAGGACTGGACCCAGGACAGTGCCGGCAACCACGCCGAGCTGACCCATCAAGCGATCATCCCCGGCGACCATGTGCTCCGGGTGCGGTTGTTCGACAACGATCGCGACCGCAGCATCCTGCGACGCGAGGTCGACTGGAACTGCAGCGGGGTGACGTGGATGAGTCTCGACCTGCTGGCGGAAACCGCGGACACCACCGTCGCCATCGGTCTGCGCGGAGCCGACGGCACCTGGTTCGAGACCCCCGCGCAGGATCTGACTGCGGGCTGGAACCGCGATCTGCGGTTCGCGCTCGACACCTTCGCCGCCGGTGACCCCGCGGCCTGGGAGCGCCAGAACCAGCACGTCGACCGGGTGATGGTGTTCCTCTCCCCGCCGGGCGACACCGCCACGGTCCTGCTCGATCGCCTGTGCGTCAATCCCGGCGCCCGGGTGCAACGGCGCGCACCGGTGAGCCTGATCGACCACCGCCTGCCACCCCAGCAGCTGGCGCGGCATGCCCGCGCCACCTGGGAGCTGAGCGTGGACTACGGCGCGCAGCACCCGCGCCCGGCCGGCCAGACCCCGCCGCTGCTGCACCGCATGCTCGGCCCCCGGGCGCTGCTGCGCGGTCCCGACGGCCGCACCCGTGAGCTGCAGGGCTACTGCAGCGGGATCAGCCCCGACGGGCATTATCGCTACGCGTTGCATTTCACCCCCGAGCTCGCCGGCACCTGGCACTACAGCGTCGCCATGCCAGCACCCCGGCGCACGCTGTGGTTGCCGCGCGGTCGTTTCACCGTCACCGCGGCGAGCGATGGCCCCGGATTCGTCCGCCGCGATCAGTCCGATCCGCGCTACTTCGCGCGCGACGGCGCGCTGTTCTACCCCCTGGGGCACAACCTCGGCTGGGCCGGCGATTACCGCCCCTGGCTCGACGCGATCGCCGCTGCCGGCGGCAACCTGGTCCGGGTGTGGCTGTGCCCCTGGAACCATCCGCTCGGCGCGAACAACAAGCTCCACGTAATCGATTTCGCCGCCGCGCGCCGCGTCGACGACCTGCTCGATGCCGCCGGGCAGCGCGGTCTGACCGTGCAGCTGGTGCTGCAATACCATGGGCTGACGGGGGGCGACTGGGCGCGCAACCCGCTCAACCGGGCCAACGGCGGCCCGGCGGTCCTGCCCGAGGACGTCTGGCGCGACGGCCACGCCCGGCGGGTCATGCAGCGGCTGCACAGCTACATCGTCGCCCGCTGGGGCCACCACCCCGCGCTGTTCGCCTGGGAACTGGTCAACGAGGTCGACCTCGGCCATCGCTATGCCGATGCCGATCTCATCGATTGGCATCGGGCGATGCTCGCGCACCTCCAGCAGGTCGATATCCATGATCATCTGGTCACCACCAGCTGCGCCCGGATCGACGCCCTGCCGCAGCTGTGGGAACTCGGCGGCATCGATTTCATCCAGGCCCACGCCTACCGAGCGCAACCGGGGCGCGCGCTGCGCACGGCGGTGGCCACGCTCAGCAGATACCACAAGCCGCTGTTCTTCGGCGAACTGGGCCGCGACTACCGCCCCGCTGGCGATCAGCTGGATCCGACCGGGCGGCACCTGCGCCAGGCGCTGTGGCTCAACTGGCTGCTGCCCACCGCCGGCGCACCCCTGCCCTGGTGGTGGGACACCCATCTCGAGCCCAACGACCTGCTCCGCCACCACCGGGTATTCGCCGATTTCATCGCCGGGCAGGACCCGCGCGGCCGCCGCCCGGCGGTCGTGGAAAGCGAGCTCGCCGCGGGCGTGCGCCTACGGGCGTTGATCGATCGCGACCGGATCCGGGGATTCGTCTACCGCAGCGCAAACGCCGCGGCCATCGATCGCCCGCCGCAACCGCTGTTCGCGGAGGCGCACCGTCTGCTACTCAGCGAAGCCTGGCCCGGGCGCTGGCACGTGCTGACGCTCGACCCGGCCGAACCGGCAACGCAGCAGGAGCACGAGTTCGAAGCCACCGCGGCCGGCCTCGAGCTCACCCTGCCAACCGGGGTCACCGCCTGGGCCTTCAAGGCCGAACGTCGTGATGCCCAGGCGCCGACAGCGCGCGTGATCGATGCGTCGGCTCAGTCGCGGAAGTAGCCGCGCATCACCTCGCCGTCGGCGGTGCATACCAGCACCGCGCCGCAACCGTGGCATTCGAGCGACAGACGCGCGAAACGGCGCTGGAAGCGATCGCAATGCTCGAGATCGGTCGCGTCCACCGTCCCCCGGTGGGCGTAGAGCGCTTCGCCGAGGTTCTCGCCACAGACCGGGCAGCACTGGCGACGGATGCGCTGGGCGAGCAGCTGACGCCGCTTCCAGACGTAGATCGTCCACGCCAGGGGCACCAACAGCAGCAGGTACAGCAGGGACGGCATTGCAGCGGGTCCTCGCGCCAACCGGCATGAGAACAGTGCCCCGCCGCACCGCAACACGCCGATGTGGGTCGGGGTGCGCGGCGTATCGCCACCGGCTCACCCCCGCCTGCCACGAGCACGGCAGAGCTTGACCCCCGCAGCGCCGGGATCGAATGGACGAGCATGCGCATGGACATCCGCCTGCAGCACGCCGAACGCCCGGCGGTCTACGCCTGGGCCAGCATGGCGGTCACGCCGACCCCGGGCGAACGCTGGCAGGTGCAGCTCGACGTCACCGCGGCGGTCGCCGCCGACGCGACCAGCTTTCTCCACCCGGTCGGCGGTTACACCGCCAAGGCGATCCGCGATGAACTGATGACCGGTCTGCTGCGCGCGCGTCAGGTGACCAAGACCGATTTCCACGCTGAGCTCCTCGTACTCGGCGCCGCAGACGGCGAACGTGGCGATCCGACCCGGGTCCCGGCCATCGGCTACGGCGTCATCGCCTTCCTCGCCGCCGCCCATGCCGTGGGTCACCTCGACCTGCACGCCGATCCGATCGGCGGTTACGGCTGGCGGATGGAGCACTTCGCCACCGCGTGAACCCCGGTTGCGCTCCGCGCCGTCCGCACCGCACCGGCGCACGCCGCTTGCGCTGCGAAGCGGAACCAGCTACAGTGGAAGTGGTTCCGATGACGGAACATACGAGCAAAGAATGTACGATTTCAATCGGTTCAAGGTCGATGGATGGGTTTTCGAGGAGAAAATCCCCCGGGACCTTCTGGCCGAATGCTACCGGGTCACCCGCCCTGAGGACCAGCGCACCTACCTCGGCCTGATCCTGCCGCAGGATGACACCAGCACCCGCACCAAGGCCGACCGCCTTGTGGACCGCTTCCGGCACGAGGGCACGCTGCAGCATCACCGCCTGTTACCGGTCCATGCCTGCGACCGCTTCTTGTACATGGTCGATCGCAGCCACCGGGTCTACGTGATCACCGAATGGTTCGAACCGGAGCATCTGCTCGAGGCCCGCGAAACCGACCGCCGCGAGAGCCCCGCCACCGTCCTACGCCTGCTCGGCGAGGGCGCCGACCTGCTGACCGGACTGGCCCGCGTCAACTGGCGCCACGGCAATGTCGACCCAGACACCATCCTCTGGGCCGGAGACGGAGGATTCCTCTTCGTCCACCCCCTGCTGGCCCAGCTGCTGGCGCTGCACCAGGCCATGCGCAGCACCAACACCGGATGCTGGGATTTCACCTTCGTCGCGCCCGAGGAGGCCGGCGGACGCAGCAATGGCACCATCGCCTCCGATGTCTTCGCGCTCTGCGCCATCGCTTATCACTGTCTGACCGGCACCAAACCCTACGACGCCTCCAGCCTGTTCCTGCTCGATGACAGCCTGCTGACCAACGCCCATCCGCGCGATCCCCGGAGCCTGGTCAGCGATCTCGATCCGCGCCTGGCGCTGGTCCTCGGCTGTGGGTTGGCCATCGACTGCGCCCATCGCTATGCCCACCCGCAACAGCTGGCGATGGACCTCAAGACCCTCGCCGGCGATCAGAGCCCACCCTACGCCGAACGGGTCACCGCCGGACAGACGCTGTGGGCCGATACGCAGGTGCCGGGCGCGGCGCCCTTGCCGCCCCCGCCGCAGCTCGATCTCCAGCCACCGGCCCCGCAACCACCCACCGCGCCGGGCCAGCCGGCGACCGGCAGCCCACCCCACCGCCCCACCGGCA
>JBEPXK010000141.1:0-8727 GCA_041641915.1 Planctomycetota bacterium | reverse complement strand
GCTGGGGCGTGGCGCGCAACGCCTCGGCCGGCCACGTGCGGCGCAGGCGGTCGCGGCCCTGCTCGCGGGGCTCGCGCGCCGATGAACAAGACGACCTACTTTGCCGGCAAGCGTGTGCACCTGATGGGCATCGGCGGCTGTGGGGTCAGCGCGCTGGTGCCGTTGCTGCACGACGCGGGGGCCACCGTCGACGGCTGCGATCTGGCCACCGGGCGTACAGTCGCGCGCCTGCGCGAGGACGGCGTCGCCGTGGCCCTGGGGCACGACGCGGCACATGTCGAGCACTGTGACCTGGTGGTGCATACCGGCGCGGTCGGCGAGGAGCACATCGAGTTGCGTGCGGCGCGAGCGCGCGGATTGCCGGTGCTCGGCCGGGCCGCCTGCCTTGCCGAGCTGATGCGCGGCTCGCGTACGGTCGCCGTCGCCGGCAGCCACGGTAAGACCAGCACCGCCTGGATGCTCGCGCACCTGCTCACCGCCGCCGGTCGCGATCCGATGGTGATGGTCGGCGGCTCGGTCAGCGCCACCGGTTTCAACGGCGGTCGCGTTGGTAATGACGAGCTGTTCATCGCCGAGGTCGACGAATCCGACGGCGGTTTCGCCCACGTCGCGCCCGAGGTGGCGGTGGTGACCAACCTCGAACCCGAGCACACCCGGCACTACGGTGGTTTCGCACCGCTGTGTCGCGCGTTCGGCGACTGGCTCGCGCAGGTGCCGGCGCACGGGGCGGTGGTCACCGCGCGCGCGGCGGTACCGCCGGAGATCCTCGCCGGGCTGCGCGCGCCGGTGATCGATTGCAGCGCCGCGCCCGATGCGATCGCCGACGCCGACTACAGCACCTGCGATGTCGCGCTTGCGGCCGAGGGCAGCAGCTGCCGGGTGAACGAGCGCGGCACCGACATCGGTGCGCTGCGCGTGCCGCTGCCCGGGCGGCACATGGTCCACGATGCCCTGTTGGCGTTGGCCGCGGCCCGGCTGCTGGTGCGCGACCTGCGCCCGGAGCTGCTTGCCGGTTGCGAGCGGGTGCGCCGGCGCTTCACCTGTCACGGCTGGCCTGACGGGGTGCGGGTGGTCGAGGACTACGCCCATCACCCGACCGAGATCGCGGCCACCGTCGCGGCGGCGGCGCTCGGCGGTGGCGCGGTGCATGCGATCTTCCAGCCGCATCGCTATTCGCGCACGGCCGACTGCTTCGACGGCTTCATCGCCGCCTTCGCCGGGGTCGACGCCGTGGCGATCCTGCCGGTCTACGCTGCCGGCGAGGAACCGATCGCCGGCGCCGGTGGGCGCGATCTCGCCGAGGCCATCGCGCGACAGCGCGGCGAACGCCGGGCGCTGGTGCAGTACGTGCGCCAACCCGACGCAGCGGTTGCCTATCTCGCGGCGCGGGCCCGTCCGGGCGACACCTGCCTCGTGCTCGGCGCGGGTGACGTCAACCGTTGCTGCCGCCCGCTGGTGGAGGCGCTGGCATGAGCGATCGGGCTGGCACAATCGCCTCCAGCACCAGCGGCACGCCGGCGCAGGCCGGGAAGGGGGGAGGGGCATGAAGACCGCCTACAGGCAACAGATCGACGTGATCATGGGCGGACCGGGACGCGAGGCCACGGTCAGCCGGATGAGCGCCGAGACGGTCGCCGCCGAGCTGCATCAACTTGGCCACGATGTGCGCCAGATCGACGTCGCGCAGCAGCTCGACCAGCGTCTGTTGCGACCCAACAGCGTGGTGTTCGATCTGATCCACGGCACCTACGGCGAGGACGGCGCGCTGCAGCGCGAGCTCGAGGCGGTGGAGCGGACCTTCGTCGGTTCGGACAGCATCGCTTCGGCGCTGTGTTTCGACAAGCAGGCGACCAAGTCGGCGTTGGCCGCCGCCGGATTGCCGGTGTGCCCGGGCATCGTTCTGCCGGCGCAGGGTGATCCGACCGCGCTGACCCTGGAGTTCCCCGGCCCGCATGGCTTCGCGATCAAGCCGGTGCGCGATGGCAGCTCGGTCGGCCTGCGTCTGACCGGCAACGCGGGCGAGCTGCCCATGGCCGTGCATGCGATCAGGGAGGAGATCGGACCGGTCGACCTGCTGATCGAACCCCGGCTGACTGGGGCGGAATACACCGTGACGGTGATCGAGGGCGGGGGCGGCAGCCTGCAGGCCTTGACGCCGATCCGCATCGATGCCCATGCCGGGAGTTACGACTACGCCGCAAAATACGACCGCGACGACACCGCCTACGTCTTCGCCGACGAGGAGCCGCTGGCCTCGCGCCTGCGCGAGCTGGCCCAGCGCAGTTTCACCACCTGCGGCTGCCGCGATCTGGCCCGGGTCGACTGCATGACCGACCTCCATGGCGAGCCGCACGTGCTCGAAATCAATACCATCCCGGGCTTCACCTCGCACAGCCTGGTGCCCAAGGCGGCGGAACACGACGGCCTGGGGCTGAACTTCCTGCTCGAGCATCTGGTGTTGCGGGCCGTGGATCGGCGGGTCTGCCGCTGTCACCACCACGCCCGCGAAGGCGGAGGTCATCCATGAGTCGCAATCAGTCGGCATTCACCGAATTTCTCGACGAGGGCGAGGACGACCCGCTGGCCCTGGTCGACGCCGCGCAGAAGAAGCTTGCCGAGCCGGGTAAGCGCCGCTCGCGGAAACCCCGTTCGCGCAAGGCAGACAGCGCGGCATCGCCTCGCGCCTCGCAGCAGACGCAGGCCAAGCCGAAGCCGAAGCCCAGAGCGAAGGCGAAGCCCAAGCCCAAGGCCCCGAGCAAGGCTTCGTCCGCCAAGGCGAGCCAGGCCGGTCGCGGTGGCGGTGCCCAGAGCAAGCGCGGGCGCAAGGCTGCCGGTGCCAAGGCGGCGGGGCACGCGAGCTCCGGTTCCGGACGGACGTCGGGCTTCGTTTCGCTCGGGCAGGGGTTGATCACCCGCTCGGTCGGCGCGGGCCTGCGTGGGATCGAAGCCGTCGCCGCCGGCGGCCGTGGGCTCGGTCTACACGGTGTGATCGCCGCGGGGGCGCTGTTCGTGGTGCTGACGCTCAGCTACATCGGCTGGCGCGAGCAGCCGCCACCGCCGCCGCTCTCGGCGGTGCGCTTCGTTGATGTCCCGGCGCCCAAGGTGCTCAAGGACCGCTGGGTCACCTCCTTCCCCGATTTCCGCCAGCTCTATCTCCAGCCCGACGATGCGGTGCTGGAACGCTTCGCGGCCCATCTCGCCTCGCAGCCGGGAGTGGCCGCGGTCGTGGAGGTGGCGCTCGCGTGGCAGACCGATGCATCGGGTCACAGTCGCCGGGTGGCCGCCGTGCGGCTGCGGTTGCGCGAAGCGATGTTGCCTTTGCGGCTGGCCAGCGGGCGGCGCGCCTGGGTCGACGCGCAGGGCGCGGTGTTGCCGGGTCAGCTGCCGGGGCCGCAGGACGTGCCGGTGGTGCTGCACCTCGAACGTGCCGGGCCGACGGCCCTGCGCGAGATCGCGGCGGTGTGGCCGGAGTTGCGCGCGACGCTGCCGCGCGGCTACCTGCGCGCGATCGATCTCGACGCCGCCTTCCCGGGGCGCCCGGACCAACGCGGGATCGTGTTCCACGCCAGCGACGGAACGGTGATCGTCTGGGGGCGGCCGGGCGAGGGCTGCTACGGCGTGACCCCGGAGGAGAAGGTCCACAACCTTGCCCACTCGGTGCGCCACTTCGAACAGGTCGCGGCGATCAACGTCCGTTTTCCCGAGCCGGTGGCGATGGTCGATTGAGCTGGACCCGACAGGCGGCCAGCCGGCGCACGCTCCGGCCATCCACTCGGGATGTGCGGCCGGTGCGAAGCGGCGGACCCCGGCTCAGCGCACCGGGGTCATCAACCACTGCCACAACGACGAGGCCATCGAAGTGACCTGACGGATACTCGAGCTCTGGCGGTCGTGCAGTTGGCGACGTCGCTCGATCGCCGCCTGGCGGACCAGGCCCACGGTCATCAGGTCGGTCAGTTCGGTGGAGAGCTCGCGCCCGCTGGTGTTGGTGCCCAGCACCACCGGCAGGTCGAACACGTCACGTACCAATGGCACCAGGCCGCCGAGCGCGGCCGCGCGGCCGACCAGATGGATCTTGCCGCGCTGGGCCAGCAGCTCGAGTTCGCGCAGGGTCCGGGCGCGTTCGCCGAAGAAGGTGCGCAGGGCGTCGGCGCAGATCCGCGCAGCGGGTCCGAGCATGCGGTGCCGCTCCTGGACCTCGCGCCAGAGATAGGTCTGCCCCTCGTAGTCGGTGCTGCGGGTGTGGGCGGTGATGTCGACCTCCTGCTTGAGCTGTTCGGCCTGGGGCGCGGTGATTCCCAGCTCGCGTGCGATCAGGGTGTCGAGATCGGCGCCGCCGAAGACGTGGGTCTCGATGTGGACCAGGCGGCTCTTGCGATGGACCAGCAGGTGGGTGTGGCGCGCGCCCATGTCGATGATGATCGTGCTGCCGGTCTGCGGCAGCTGCGAGACCATGCCGCGGTAGAGGCCCACCGGTGGCGCGATCAGCCCTTCGATCGCCACCTCGCTGTCGGCGAGCAGGCGTTCGACCTCTTCGCGCACCCGGCGTTGCTGGGTCACCAGTAAAACGTGGCAGGTCAGGCGGGAGCCGCGCTCGCCAACGGGGTTGTCGACCTCGCGTTCGCCGGCCTTGCTGCGCACCGCCCAGTGCTGCGGCAGCGCGTGCAGCAGTTCGCGGTCGGTGCCGATGGCCTGGTGCGTCGCCCGCGCCAACGAGCGATGGCGGTCGTCGAGCGTGAAGGAGAGCTCCTGGCCGAGGTCGACGAAGCCGGACGCGAAGTTGGCCCGCAGCGACGGGTCCGAGATCGACACGAACACGCTGAAGATCTGCTCGATGCCAGCCGACTGGGCGGCGAGCGCCAGCGATTCGGCCACCACCTGACGGCGGCCGCGATCGCCGAGCGTATGCCAATCGCAATCCACCGCGCGGTGGGCGAGGACGCGTTCGGCGTCGGCCTCCATCCAGGTCACGGTGGTGGCGACGCGGCGCGTCCCGATCTGGAGCACGACGAGGCAGGCGGTCGATGGGGAGGGGGTCAGCGGCATGTCCGTCCGGTCAGCCGCCGCCGACCATCGTCACCACCTCGATGTGGTCGTCGGCGTGTAGGGCGTGTTCGGCGTGGCGCGCGCGCGGAACCAGGTCCTTGTTGACCTCCACCGCCACGCGGCTGGTGGGCAGGGCGAGTTGGTCGAGGAGGCCGGCGACGGTCAGTCCGTCGGGCAGATCGCGCTCCTCGCCGTTGATGATCAGGCGCATGGGCGCATTGTGCCACGCCGCGGCGCGAGGGAAGGGGAGTCATCGGGCGGATTCCAGCGACGGCCCGTTCTCCGGTCGCTGTAGCAGATAGAGGCGAGCGTCTGGCGGAGCCTTGGCCGGTAGGGCGACGCTTCTCTGGTCCGGGGCGGCGCCCGGCTACCCCCAGACCGCGCACAGGCCGAGCGAGTCGAACAGTTCGTGGCGTTGACGTCGGCGACCGCGGCCGCCGCCGCGGTCGAGCCGGGCGAGCGCGTCGGTCAGGCTCTCGGGCCGGCCGAGGGCCCAGCCGCGCTGCAAGGCGTCGTTGTAGGCCTCGAGGTCCGGGGATTCGAATTCGTCGAGCAACTGCGAGAGCACTGCGCCGTCGGCGGTGGCGGGGCGGGCCACCAGCCCACGTGGGGCCTCGTCGGCGAAGATGATCTCGCCGGCGGGGGTGGCGGTGAAGGGGGGCGGGCTGAGCATCGGCTCGCCGGGTGCATCGGCGCTCCGATCTGCGCTGTGGGCCACCAGCGTGGCGTCGTTTTCGCGGCGGCCGACCGCGGCGATGGCGGCGCAGATGGCGGCGTCGTCGGCGAGCAGACAGGCGCGATAGCGCGCGGCCCAGATGCTGCCGGTGGTTCCCGCGCGCGCGTTGTGGGCTCGCGCGAGCCGCTGGAGGAAGGTCTGCATCACTCCGCTGAGGCTGGTGAGCCGGGCGCGGAGCCGGGCGCTCGGCGGGACGGTGCGCGAGCCGAGCAGGGCCCAGCGTTCGCGCAACTGGGCGTCGGAGTCGACCAGGATGCCCTGGTGGCGCAGGATCAGGCGGTACCCGGTGGCGGTGAGGGCGTAGGCGTAGAGGCGCAGGTCGAAGGCGCGGCGCAGGCGCTCGAGCAGGTCGAGCGCGTCGGTGGCGACCCCCTCGCGCGCGAGCAGCGGCTGGTCCAGGGCGGTGCGGCCGCTGACGTGGTAGGCGTAGGGAGCGCCGAGCTGGATCCGCCGTTCGACGGGCATGGCCGAAACATGCCACGAATTCGATGTCAGACAATGAATATTGCGCTTGACCCTCAGATTCGGCCCGCCTAGCATGCACAGATACATGGGGGACGCATGCGCGTCCCCATATCTATTGATGGGAAGCGCATATGGCCATCCATCCGCAGGCGATCGTCGATCCGCGCGCCGAGGTCCACGAGGACGCCGAGATCGGTCCGTTCTGCATCGTCGCCGACAAGGTCCGCATCGAGGCCGGCGTTGAGCTCAAGAACAGCGTGACCGTCTATGGGCGAACGACCATCGGAGCGCGCACGCGGGTGTTCCCCGGCGCAGTCATCGGCGGCGATCCGCAGAGCCTGGGTTACGATGGCGAGGACACCAGCGTGGTCATCGGCTCCGACTGCGTGATCCACGAGTACGTGACCGTCAACAAGGGCACCGCCCGCGGTCTGATGGAGACCCGGATCGGCAACAACTGCATGATCATGGCCTACGCGCATGTGGCCCACGACTGCGTGCTCGAAGATCATGTGATCCTGGGCAACAACACCCAGCTGGCCGGGCACGTGAAGGTGGGGCGTAAGGCGATCATCAGCGGGATGACCGGCGTCCACCACTTCGTCACGGTCGGCGAGCTGGCCTTCATCGGTGCGATGAGCGGCCTCCGGATGGACGTGCCGCCGTTCCTGACCTACGACGGCGTGCCGGCCGAACCGCGCAACGTCAACATCGTCGGCATGCGTCGCGACGGCTGGCAAGAAGGCGAGATCCGCGATCTCAAGCATACCTTCCGCCTGATGTACCACGATCGCTGCGGTCGGCCGATGGCCGATCTGCTCGAGGAATTGCCGGGGATGCCCTTCGGCAACAGTCGCGCCGTCCAGCGGCTGCACGGCTGGCTCGAGCTGCATCTGAGCAACAACCGCAAGGGGCGGCTCCAGGAAGCCTTTCGCTGATGCCGCAGTTCCGGCTCCATGGCAGCTAGCCCGAGCCGTACGGCCGCACGGGTGCTCGCCGCCGCTGCCGAGTTGCGCGATCGCACGGCGGCGATGCGTTTCGCCACGCCGGTGGACACGGTCTATGCACCGCTGGACTACGCCTGGCAGGCCCACGCCGCCTACATCCGGCGTTTCGCCACCGGACCGCGCCGGGTGGTGTTCCTCGGCATGAATCCCGGCCCCTTCGGCATGGCCCAGACCGGCGTCCCCTTTGGCGAGGTCGCGGCGGTGCGCGAGTGGATCGGCCTCGAGGCGCCGGTTGAGCGCCCGGCTCGCGAGCATCCCAAGCGCCCTGTACGCGGTTTCGACTGTCCTCGCTCAGAGGTCAGCGGCCGCCGGCTGTGGGCCCTGTTCGCCGAGCGGTTCGGCACCGCAGCTGCTTTCTTCCGCGAGCATTTCGTGGTCAACTACTGTCCGCTGTTGTTCATGGAGCAGACCGGGCGCAATCGCACGCCCGACAAGTTGCCCGCCGCGGAACGCACCGCGTTGTGCGCCGCCTGCGATACGCACCTGCAGGCGGTGATCGCGGCCTTGCGGCCCGAGTGGGTGGTCGGGGTCGGGGTCTATGCCCGCGAGCGCGCCGAGGCGGTGATCGACCGCGCGGGCACCGCCTTTGCAACCGTGCTCCATCCCTCGCCGGCGAGCCCGGCGGCCAATCGTGGCTGGGCCCCCGCGGCCACGCGCCAGCTCGAGGAGCAGGGGGTCTGGTCGCCGACCTGATGCCGGGCTCAGCCCGGCGGCGGATCGCCTTCGGGATCGCTCGAGCCAGCGGCGGTGGGGGTCGCGGCGATGGTCACGTCGCGGGTATCGACATCCAAGGGTTCGACGTTCTCCAGCGTCTCGGCCTGCGGGTCGACCGGCGCTGGTCCGGCGCGCAGCCGTCGCAGCACCACGAATCCGATCAGCAGCAGCAGCGAGCAGAGCGCGACAAGCGTGGTCAGCGCGGCGGGCGTGTCTGCGCCGGCGTAGACGTGGTCGTGGGCGCGCGTGCGCAGTGCGGGTGGCAGGCTGTGCCAGACGCCGCGTTGGCGGGCGGCGTGGACCAACGCGGCGATCTGCTCGGGTGTTCGTCCTGCCTCCAGGCCCTGGCGCAGGGCGCGCTGCAGGCCTGCGTCGAAGCCGGACGCGGCGCCGGGTGGGGTGGCGGCCGACGGGCCGCTGCTCGCCGAGTAACGTACCGCGAACAGCAACAGGATCACCAGCAACAGGCCAAGGACCGCGTTGGCGGCACCGAACAGCGGCGCGAGCACATGGCGCGGCGGGGTCATCGCTGACGGGCCCCGCAAAGCTCGCCCTGCGCCCTCGAACGCCAGGAACCGTTGCCAACGGGTCGGCCGACCGAAGGATGGTTTTCCGCAAAAATAAGCCGGAGGGCGGAACCGGCATCGCGCAGCGATAGCCGGCCCCGGTGGGGCCGGCGGGCCGACGCAGCGCAAGCGCAGCCCCGCAGCGAAGCGAGGAGCAAGCGCAGCTGGGACGCGCCGAAGGCGCGAGGGGGCA
>JBEPXK010000140.1:0-8747 GCA_041641915.1 Planctomycetota bacterium | reverse complement strand
CGGCCGGCGGTCACGGCGATCGCGGGGGGCGTGCGCGTGGGGAACACCGCGATCACCTTCGGCGGCGGGATCGATCAGGAGCCCGACATCACCTATGTCACGGCGGGCGATGTGACCCTGACCGGAGCCGACCTCGACCTGGACCGGTCCCAGGGCGAGATCGGTCTGTTCGTGCCCGATGCCGGCTACCCCTTCGGCGAGCTGCCGTCCTGGCTGATCCGCCAGCGTGCGGCGCGCCCCGACTGGTATGCGGAATACCGCCGCGACCTCGGGCCGTATTGGGCGCCCTGAGTCCGCCTCTCGCCGGGTATCCGATTTTGGGGCTTGATTCCCGGACCGACCTTATAGAGTTCGCCGCTCCGCGCACGTAGGGGGCTTGCCCCAGACCTCTGCACGGCGGAAGCGGTATCCCGACCCATATCGCTTTCACGGGTTCCGGCCCCATCAAGCCGGTGGTCCGGGTAGCGGGCTCGTGCGGCCCTCACCTGGATGGGGACCAAGCCGCCTGGCACGGCTGCAGCGCCCATTCGGGGACAGGAATCCCGGACCATATCCGCCAGGGGTCACTGACGAGCTCCACGCGAGCTGCCTGCGCCGTCGGTTGCAGGGGGGAGAAACATCGTGAAGGAACGTATCCGCATTCGGCTGGAGGCATACGATCACCGTATCCTTGACAAGGCCGTTCAGGACATCGTCGAGACCGCCAAGCGGACCGGCGCAAAAGTCGCCGGACCGATCCCGATCCCCACCCGGATCGAGAAGTTCACGGTTCTGCGCTCGCCGCACATCGACAAGAAGAGCCGCGAGCAGTTCGAGATCCGCACCCACAAGCGGGTCATCGAGCTCATCGACCCCACCGCGAAGACCAACGAGGTCTTCAACAAGGTCGACGTGCCGGCCGGGGTCGAGATCCAGATCAAGCAGACGGTTCGATAGGGGGATTGACCGATGCCAGTTGCCGTATGGGGAACCAAGGTCGGCATGACCCGCGTCTACGAGGGCGAACGGGCGACCAGCGTCACGGTCGTCCAGGTGCTGCCCAACGAGGTCGTCGAGGTCAAGACCGCCGACAAACATGGCTATGACGCGCTCAAGGTGGCGGTCGGCCAGCGCAAGAGCCCGAAGCGCCTTTCGAAGGCCGTTCGGGGCGAGTACAAGCAGGCCGATGTCGCCCCGCGCCGCTTCCTGCGCGAGATCCCGGTCATCGAGGGTGTCGAGGTCGGCGGGAAGGTCACTGTCGAGCAGCTCGGCGATGCCAAGACCGTCGACGTCAGCGGCACCTCCAAGGGCCGCGGCTTCGCCGGTGTGATGAAGCGCCACAACTTCCGCGGTCACTGCGCCACTCACGGTGTCCAGCACCATCGCGGTGGCGGTTCGATCGGCTGCCGCATGGATCCCGGCAAGGTGTTCAAGAACAAGCGGATGGCCGGTCACATGGGCGCGGAGCGCGTGACTGTGCGTAATCTCTCGGTTCTCCAGGTTGATGCGGAGCAGCACCTCGTGCTGATTCGCGGCGCCATCCCCGGCCCCAATGGTGGGCTGGTCAGCATCCGGACGAAGTGACAAGGAACGCGAAGATGGTTGCAGTACCAGTCTACGACGCCGCCGGCACCAAGACCCGCGAGATCGAAATCGATCCCACGCAGCTCGACAAGGCCGTGCGCAAGCCCCTGCTCAAGGAGGCGCTCGTTGCCTACCTCGCCAGCAAGCGGCAGGGCACCCACAGCACCAAGACCCGTGGCGAGGTCGTCGGTAGCACCGCCAAGATGTGGCGGCAGAAGGGCACCGGTCGTGCCCGCGCCGGCTCCAAGCGCGTACCCCACTGGGTCGGCGGCGGCCGCGCCCATGGGCCCAAGCCGCGCGACTACAGTGTGCGCCTGCCGCGCAAGCAGCGGCGTCTCGCGGTCCGGTCGTCGATCCGCTATCGCCTGCAGCGCGGCGAGCTCTGCGCTGTCGAGGGTCTCGACGGTCTCGCCAGCCCCCAGACCAAGGCCGTGCGTCAGTTCATGCAGGGTATCGGCCTGGCCGGCAAGGGCGCGCTGTTCGTCAGCGAAGAGCTCGACCGGAACCTCTATCTGTCGACCCGCAACCTGCAGAAGGTCGAGGCTGTGGAGCGTCGCAACCTCAACGCCGGGCAGGTGCTCCAGCGGCCGAATCTGATCTTCACCGCCAAGGCGCTCGACGCGCTGGCGCAGGAGGTGTCCGCATGAAGCTTACCGTGTACGACGTGCTCCGGGCCCCGCGGTTGAGCGAGAAGACCGTCTATCAGCGGGACGCGCAAGGTGCCTACGTCTTCGAGGTCCATCCGAAGGCGAACAAGGTCCAGATCCGCGAAGCCGTGGCCTCGGTCTACGGCGTCAAGGTGGCCAAGGTGGCCACCGCCAACCGCCATCACAAGCTCCGCCGGTCCCGCGGCGGAATGATGGAGAAGCGGCCGCCGATGAAGATCGCGACCGTGACGCTCGCCGCCGGCGAGACGATCGAGGGGGTGTGAAGCGATGCCGCTGCGCAAGCTCAAGCCGACCAGTCCGGGCATTCGTCATGCGACGGTCCCGACGTTCGAGGAACTGACCAAGAAGCGACCGGAGAAGAGCCTGGTCAAGCGCCTGCCCGTCAGCGCCGGACGCAACAATCAGGGCCGGATCACCTGTCGCCATCGCGGCGGGCGCCATCGCCGTCTCTACCGCGAGATCGATTTCAAGCGCAACAAGCTCGACATCGAGGGTCTGATCACCGCGGTCGAGTACGATCCCAACCGCAACTGCAACATCTGCCTCGTGGCCTACGCCGACGGCGAGAAGCGCTACGTGCTCCAGGCGCGCGGCATGGCGGTCGGCGACCGGATCATCAGCGCGTCGGTCAGCTGCGACCCCAACCGGGGCAACAGCATGAAGCTGCGCCACATTCCCCAGGGCATGGCGGTGCACAACGTCGAGATGCATCCGGGCAAGGGTGGGCAGATCGGCCGCAGCGCCGGGACCTTCGTCCGCTTGATGGCCATCGACGGCAACTACGCCGTGCTGCTGATGCCTTCGGGCGAGCTGCGCCGCGTCCACGCCGAATGCCGCGCCACCATCGGCGAGGTCGGCAACTCCGAGTACGTTCTGCGTAGCTACGGCAAGGCCGGGCGCATGCGCTGGCTCGGTCGACGCCCCCATGTGCGGGGCAACGCCATGAACCCCGTGGCCCACCCTTTGGGTGGCGGCGAGGGGCACGCCAACGGCGGTCGGCAGCACTGCTCGCCGCGCGGCGTGCTCGCCAAGGGCTTCAAGACGCGCAAAGTCAACCATCCGACGGACAAGTTCATCATCCGTCGCCGGAAGAAGAACAGCTAGCGGGGGCTGAACAATGGGTCGTAGTCAGAAAAAAGGTCCGTACGTCGATCTCAAGCTGTTGGCCAAGGTCGAGCAGCAGAAAGAGACCGAGGCGCGCAAACCGATCAAGACCTGGTCGCGGTCCTGCACGATTGTGCCGGACTTCATCGGTCACACTTTCGCCGTCCACAACGGTCGGGTGTTCATCCAGGTGATGATCACCGACAACATGGTCGGCCACAAGCTCGGCGAGTTCGCCATCACCCGCAACTACCGCGGCCATGCCGCCAAGAAGAAGTAGGGGAGCAGGATGGAGACCGTATTCCAGGCCGTCCAGCGCAATGCGCGGATCAGCCCGCGCAAGGCGCGCCTGTCTGCCGGCCTCATCCGCGGCAAGCGGGTCGAAGAGGCGCTCAACTCGCTCGAGTTCGACACCCATCGTGCGTCGGACATGCTGCGCAAGGTGCTGCTCTCCGCGGTGGCCAACGCGCAGGAACGCGGCGGGCTCGACCCCATGGACCTGTCCGTGGTGTCGACCTTCATCGACGAGGGCATGACCATGCGCCGGTTCCGCCCCTGCGGTCGTGGTCGCGCGCACGGCATCAAGCGCCGCTGTTCTCATATCACCGTCAAGGTCGCAACCGGGGCCTGAGGGAAGGATCGTTCACATGGGTCAGAAAATCCATCCGCTCGGTTTCCGCATCGGCGTCACCGAGCCGCACCGCAGCGTCTGGTACGCCCGCAGCAAGGACTACGGCAAGCTGGTCGCCGAAGACCACGCCATCCGCAAGTTCCTCAAGACCCGGTTCCGTTCGGCGGCGATCGAGAAGGTCCACATCGAACGCAAGGCCGACCGGGTGACCGTGGTCCTGCACAGCGGTCGGCCCGGCGTGGTCATCGGCCGTCGTGGCGCCGAGATCGATGCGATCACCAAGCACTTCGAGAAGCTCACCGGCAAGAAGGTGAAGATCAACATCATCGAGGTGCGCAAGCCCGACCTCTCGGCGCAGTTGGTGGCCGAGAACGTGGCCGAGCAGCTCGAGCGCCGTGGCTCCTTCCGTCGTGCGATCAAGCGTGCGGTCGAGAACAGCATGCGCGAAGGCGTGCTGGGCATCAACGTGCGCATCTCCGGTCGCCTCGGTGGTACCGAGATCGCACGCAGCGAGAACGAGATGGCCGGCAGCGTTCCGCTCCACCGGCTGAACACCAAGATCGATTATGGGTACGCCATCGCGCGGACGACCTACGGAGTGATCGGCGTACGCGTCTGGATCAACCACGGCTACTACTCCACGCTGGCGAACAAGGAGAAGTAGGCGATGCCACTGCTGCCGAATCAGGTCAAGTTCCGCAAACAGCACACCCGCGGATTCAACCCCAAGCACATCGCCACGCGCGGCAACAAGGTCTCCTTCGGGGACTACGGTCTGCAGGCGATCGAGGGTGGTGAGATCACCTCGCGCCAGATCGAGTCCGCGCGTGTGGCCGCCAGCCATCACATGGGCCGGCAGGGCAAGATGTGGATCCGCGTCTTTCCCCACACCCCGGTCACCGGTCGCCCGGCCGAGACCCGCATGGGTAAAGGCAAGGGCGCGGTCGATTACTGGTGCGCCAAGGTCAAGCCCGGCACCGTGCTCTTCGAGCTGGCGGGCGTGACCGAGGAGATCGCCCGCGAGGCGATGCGTCGCCAGACCCACAAGCTGCCGATCCGTATGCGGCTGATCAAACGGGAGGGTCTCTGATGAAGGCCAACGAGAAGCGCGAGCTGCGTGAACGGTCCGCCGAGGACCTGCAGCAGGACATCGAGCAGATGCGCCGGCAGTTGCTCGACGGACGTGCCGCCGGAGTGGTCGAAGGCAAGGGGCTGGGCATGGCCGCCCGCGAGTTGCGCCGCAACATCGCCCGCTGCCTGACTGTCATCAACGAGAAGCAGAACGCCGAGGTGCAGGCATGAGCGACGAGCAGCAGACGAAGCAGCGCGGCAACCGCAAGCGCGTCATCGGTATGGTGGTCTCGGACAAGATGGACAAGACCCGCGTGGTCGCCGTCACCGAGCAGTACCGCCATCCGCTCTACGGCAAGTACATCAAGCGCACCCAGCGCTTCCACGTGCACGATGCGACCAACGACTCCCGCCGCGGCGATACCGTCCGCATCATCGAGACCCGGCCGCTGTCCAAGACCAAGCGCTGGCGTCTGATGCAGGTCGTCGAGCGGGCGGTCTGAGGCCGGAAGGAAACAGCAACCATGATCCAGATGCAGACCAGGCTTGCGGTGGCCGACAACAGCGGCGCGAAGGAAGTGATGTGCGTCAAGGTGCTCGGTGGCACCCGCGCCCGCTACGCCTCCGTCGGTGATGTGATCACCGTCAGTGTCAAGAAGTCCGTCGCCAACGCAGACATCAAGACCAAGACGCTGACCAAGGCGGTGATCGTGCGCACTGCCTCGCCGATCCGCCGCGAAGACGGCAGCACCGTTCGTTTCGACGACAACGCGGTGGTGCTGATCGACAAGGACGGCAACCCGCGCGGCACGCGTATCTTCGGCCCCGTGGCGCGAGAGCTACGCGGCCGCAATTTCATGAAGATCATCTCGTTGGCCCCTGAGGTGGTGTGAGGAGGTATCGGTGAACACAGGCAAGCCGAAAGTACGAGCGAAGTGCCACGTCCGGACCGGCGACACCGTCATGGTGATCAGCGGTGCGAACAAGGGTGCGACCGGAACGGTGATCGAGGTCGATCCCAAGCGTCAGCGTGTGGTGCTCGATGGCGAGGCCGCGGTCTACCACACCAAGCACCTGCGCGCGGATCCCAATCGCAACATCGAGGGCGGCCGGGTGGAGAAGCCCCGGGCCATCCACATCAGCAACGTCTTGCTGCTCGACCCCGAGACCGGCAAGCCGACCCGTACGCGCCACGAGCGCGTCGACGGGAAGGTGACCCGGGTGTCGGTCAAGAGCGGCCATCGATTCGAGGCCCAGTGACATGACAGCAGTAGCAACCACCACTCGCGAGCGCTACGAGGAAGCGGTCAGCCAGCTGTGCGACGAGTACAGCATCGGCAATCGTCTCGCTGCGCCCCGCATCACCAAGGTCTGCCTCAACATGGGCGTCGGTCGGGCGATCCAGGACAACCAGATCCTGAACATCGTCAGCGAACATCTGACCCAGTTGGCCGGCCAGCGCGCGGTGATCACGCGGGCGAAGAAGTCGATCGCACAGTTCCGCAGCCGTCAGGGCATGAAGATCGGAACCCGGGTCACGCTGCGGCGTGAGCGGATGTGGAACTTCCTCGACCGCCTGATCAACATCGCCATTCCCCGCATCCGCGACTTCCGCGGTATCAGCCCCAAGGGCTTCGATCGGCAGGGGAACTTCAGCATGGGGCTCGGGGAGCAGGCGCTGTTCCCCGAGGTCAACCTCGAACGCATGGAACACAACCAGGGCCTCGACATCAGCGTGGTTATCGCGAATTCCGATCGCGAGAAGTCGCTGAAGCTGATGCGTTCCCTGGGCATGCCCCTCCAGAAACGATAGGGAGCTCGACCGTGGCGAAGAAGAGCAAGATAGCCAAGAATCAGCAGCGCGAGCGCCTGGCGGCCAAGTACGCCGGGCGACGCAAGGAGCTGCGCGCACGTAGCGTCGATCCCAGCCTCGAACTCGAGGAGCGGATGGAAGCGCGCGCTGCGCTGGCCATGCTGCCGCGCAACAGCGCCGAGAACCGGCTGCGCAACCGTTGCCTGATCACCGGTCGGCCGCGTGGCTACTACCGCCGCCTGGGCATCAGCCGGGTGATGGTCCGCGACCTGGCGCACGCTGGTGTGCTGCCCGGCATGACGAAGTCGAGTTGGTGAGAGGAGTATCCAGATGAGCTGCAGCGATCCGATCGCCGATATGCTGACCATCATCCGCAATGGGGTGATCAGTGGCAAGAAGCGGGTGGCCTTCAACCACAGCAAGATGAAGGAGGGCGTGTGCCAGGTCCTTCAGGACGAAGGCTACATCAGCCGCTTTGAGGTGCTTGATACCAAGCCCGCCCGCCGGGTGCAGGTCCACCTGAAGTGGGACGAGAGCGGTGAGAACCCGATCCACGAGATCAAGCGTGTGTCCAAACCTGGATGCCGCGTGTACCAGAAACAGAAGGCCTTCAAGCCGGTGATCAACGGGTTCGGCATCTCGGTGGTGTCGACCTCCCGGGGGATCCTCTCGGATCGGGCCTGCCGCGCCGCCAACGTCGGCGGCGAAGTCCTCGCCGTCGTGCGCTGAGCGGAAGAACGGAGATAGCGATGAGCCGCGTAGGCAAGAATCCAGTCAAGCTCACCGGTGGCGTGAAGGTCGAGGTCGCCGGTGATGTGATCACCTGCAAGGGGCCCAAGGGAGAGCTGAAGCTTCCGGCCGATCCGTCGATCGCAGTCACGGTCGCCGACGACGCCGTCAGCTTCGAGCGCCGGGATCAGGAGAAGCAGACCCGTGCGATGCACGGCACGCTGCGGGCGCTGGTCGCCAATGCGGTCGAAGGCGTGGCCAACGGTTTCTCGCGTAAGCTTGAGATCGTCGGCGTCGGCTACCGCGCGCAGCTGCAGGGGCGCAAGCTGGTGCTCAACATCGGTTTCTGCCATACGGTGGAGATCGAGGCACCGGAGGGGATCACCCTCGCTTGTCCCGATCAGACCCACATCGAGGTCAGCGGCACCGACAAGCAGCTGGTGGGCCAGGTTGCGGCCAATATCCGCAGCGTTCGGCCGCCCGAACCCTATAAGGGCAAGGGCATCCGCTACGAGGGTGAACTGGTCCGCCGCAAGGCCGGCAAGGCCGCGAAGTAAGGCGAAAGGGTAGGACGATGGACAAGCAGAAGATCAAGCGTGCCGCACTGGCGCGGAAGAAGCGACGCACCCGCAAGCATATCTTCGGGACTCCCGATCGGCCGCGCCTGAGCGTGTTCCGTTCTGGCCGTCACATCTACGGCCAGGTCGTGGATGACACCCGGGGCGTGACCCTGGTCGCGGCCAGTTCGATGACCAAGGGGCTGCGTGGCGAGACCTCCGGGCTCAAGGGGACCGAGGTCGCGGCCAAGGTCGGCGCCGACCTGGCCAGCAAGGCCACGGCGGCCGGCGTCCAGGCGGTGGTGTTCGATCGCAACGGCCGCAATTTCACCGGCAGGGTGAAGGCCCTGGCGGACGCCGCGCGCAGCAATGGGTTGCAATTCTGAACGCGGTTTCATACTGCCGTGCCCGCATTGGTATGCGTGGTGGCGTAACTCAAACGTGAAGGCGAGGTTAGGGAACAGGCATGGCTGGTGAAGGTACCCAGAACGCAGGTGGACGTGGCGGCGCGAGCCGCGGTCCCTCACGGCGAGGCGGTTTCCGCTCTCGCAGCGGTGCGCCGGCCGGCGGAGCCAAGGGCGAGTCCCAGGGCGCGCAGGGCGGCGAGCAGC
>JBEPXK010000139.1:0-8754 GCA_041641915.1 Planctomycetota bacterium | reverse complement strand
GGCCGCGTTTTCTGCGGGCCTGCGGCCCATTTTCGCAGAAAACCACCCCTCGGTCGGCCGGTCGCCCAGCCAAGCCTGGCTGGGCTCCACTCGCTGGTGGCACCGAGGTTTGGAGCTCTGAGGGACCCGTCAAAGGTGGGCCGGAGCCCTATGCTCGCAACCCTTGGGTTGTGGGCGGAGGCCCACCTTGGGTTACTTGACGAGCTCGCCGGCCCGCAGCCGGTAGGCGTTGAAGCGCTCGCGCACCGCCCCGCTCTCGAATAGCTCCCGGGCCAGCTCGTAGCCGGGGCCGTGATAGCGCACCGGCTTCGACCGCCACAGGTCGAGGGCGATCCCGACATTGACGCACACCATCTCGAAAACGGGCCCGCGTTCGCGGCCGTCGATGAGATCGTGGAAGATCGTGACGTTGATGTCGGCATCGCCGTTGGGCAGCGAGTCGTAGTCGTAGGTCGCATCAGCCGGCGGCTCGAGCACGCCTTCGGCGCTACCGTGGGGGGTGACGTGGATGTAGTGGGTGGCGCCGCTGACCGATACCTCGTCGATCCCCGGCGCGCCGGTGACCACCAGCGCCCGCTCCAGACCCAACGCCTCCACCGCGCCGGCGACCAGACGCGCCTGATCGAGGGTCACCGCGCCGAGCAGCTGACGCGTGACCACCGCCGGATTGGCCAGCGGCGCGGCGAGGTTGAACACCGTGCGTCGGCCGGCGGCTTTGCGATACCGCACCACCTTCCCCACCGCCGGGTGATGGGTGCGGGCGTAGATGAAGCACAGGCCGAGCTCGCGCTGCAGTTGGGTCAGCACGGCATCGGGCACGTCGATCGGAATCTGCAGGCGCTCGAGCAGGTCGAAGCTGCCGTTGGGCCGCCGTGAGCCACGATTGCCATGCTTGGCCACCGGCACGCCGGCGGCGGCGAGCGCGAAGGCGGCGGTGGTGCTGATGTTGAACCGCGACAGCTTGGACCCGCCGGTACCGACCACGTCGAAACAGGGCCGGTCCACGCTGACCTTGATCGAACGCTGCCGCAGATTGCGCACGAAGGCCGCGACCTCGTGCGGCGTCTCGCCGCGCTCGGCCAGGGCGACCAGGAGCTCCGCTCCGCGCGACTCGCTCAGACGCCCATCGATCAGTAGCTCGAGGAACTCGTCGACCTGATCGGCGTCCATTCCTTCGGGCGCGGCTGCCAACTCGAGGGCAGTCTGATATCGCAAAGCCATATTCTTCTCCCGGCGCCGGTCCAAGCCCACGCCTGTGGTCTGCATACTAGCGCCACCGCGCATTGACGCCACGGTGATCGCTGCGTGTCTGCGGCGCTGTGCGCGATGGCGCTACTCCCCGGTTTGCGGTTCCGGCCACGCGAACATGCGGGCGGGAATCGATTCGGGGAAGTGCAGCTCGGTCACCACGATCTCGCGGATGTTGTCGTTGGCGTTACGTATACGCATCGCCACCGGCTTGTGCTTGGCGTCGAATTCGAGCTGCACCGTCTTGAGGTGTTCCTTGACCTCGGCCCGCCGGGCCACGAGCTCGACCACCGAGCGCGTCGCCGGATGGAGGCAGCCGTCCGCCGTCTCGCCCGCGGCCGGGGGCTCGATCGCACGCGCCTGCATGGTGAAGTCCTCGCGCAGGCTGGCGTGTTCCATGCGGAAGAAGGCGTTGATGCGATCGAACAGGCCGTCATCGCCCTCGGCCTCATCCACCGGTTCCTTGTCGACCAACGGCGCTTCGTCGGCGAAATCCTGCTGCACGTGCCAGGTCGACTCACCGTTGCCGATGAACCACTCGCGACTCTCCGGGTCGTCCTCCGGACGGAACTCGAGATGGTATGAGTCCGGCGCGCGCAGGTAGAAGACCACCAACGAGGTCTTGATCGTCGCCAGTGGATCATCCGGACGCAGGGTGCGCATGCGTAGCTTGCCCCGCATCGCCGTCCGCCCCTGCTGGGCGGCGACGATCGCGCGCAACAGCGGGTCCTCGATCGCCGGAGCATCGTCAGCATCGTCAGCATCGTCAGCATCGTCAGCGTCGTCAGCGTCGTCAGCGTCGTCCGCTTCTTCGCCGTCGGCCGCTGGTTCCTCGCCGGCCGCCTCGTCTGCAGATCCGCCCTGCGCCTGATCGCCGGGCATGGTCGCTCCGGAGGTGGCATCGGCATCTTCGGCTGCCCCCGCCCTGGCGCAGCCGGACCACGCCAACGCGGCCAGGGCCATCGCCATCACTGCCATTACACGGATCATGTTCCCCCCCCTCCGCGGCGGCACTTGTCGCTCGCTTGCACCCGGTGCCCCGGAAAGATAATCATCCGGTATCGGTCGTCCGGGGCAAACCATAGGTACACAGCCCTCGACCGCTGGATGGAAGGGACTCCATGGCTCGTGTCCTCGTGGCCCTCGCGCCGGGCGCCGAAGAGATCGAGACGCTGGCCGTGGCCGACACCCTGGTCCGCGCCGGCTGTACGGTGAGCGTGGCCGCAGCCGCCCCCACGCTGAGCCTGCGCGGCAGCCGCGACCTGCCCCTCGCCGCCGACGCCCTGCTCAGCGAGCTCGCCGACGAGTCCTTCGACTGCCTGTTCTGCCCCGGCGGCATGGGCAGTGCCGAGCACTGCCGTGACGATCCGCTGATCCAGGACCTGTTGCAGCGCCAACTGGCCGGGCCCGGCTTGCTGGCCTTGATCTGTGCCTGCCCCATCGCGCTGCTGCCGCGCGACCTGTGCGCCGGCCGTCGCTTGACCAGCTATCCGGCCCTGCGCGACCATTTCACCGACCGGGCGCAGTGGATCGATGCCCCGGTGGTGGTCGACGGCAACCTGATCACCAGCCAGGGCCCCGGCACGGCGATCCAACTTGGCCTGGAACTCGCCCGGCAGCTGGTCGATGAGTCGACGGCCGACGCCGTCGCCACCGCGATGCTGGTCGAACCCCTCAGCGCAAGGAGCGCCTCATGAGCCGCATCATCCCCCTCGCCGTCGTCGTGCTACTCTGCGGCGGGATCGCCCCCGCTGCGGCCGCCGATCACAGCGACATCGCGGCCCAGCTGAGCGCCGCGCTCGCCGACACCGACGCCCAGGCCAAACAGCAAGCGATCGCCCGCGTGCGCAGCATCTCCGACAAGGAGGTGGCCTTCCCGCTGCTCATCCGCGCCGCCCGCGACCGCCAGGCGCGCAGCGCCGCGCTCAGCGCCCTCGCCGGCCTGGCCGGGGTCTCGCCGCGTGGCCGCCCCGATACCCGCGGCAACGTCGGCCCCGGCTATCCCGGCCATCCGAAGCAGAACACCGCCGCCGGCTGGCAGTCCTGGTTCAGCCAGTGGAAGCAGGAGCAGGATGAGAAGGAGCGCCTGGCCGAACTGCAGAAGAAGCTCGAAGAAGCCAAGGCCAAAGAGGAGGCGGCCGCCGCAGACGCAGAGGACGCGGATGATGCGTCGGACGCCGACGAACAGGACGGCGAGGTCACCACGGACGAGGAAACGGACGACGACACCGAACTGGCCGAAGCCGAGGAGGCCGCCCCCAGCCCGCCGAAGCCGGAGAACCGCCACGGCAAACTCGACCGGATCATCCTCAAGCGCGGCGGCATCCGCATGGGCTACATCGTGACCAAGCGCCAGGACCTGCAGGGCAACATCACCAGCATCGTCCTCGCCCATCGCGGCGGCGGCGGTCGCGAGGTGCTCGACATGGCGCTGATCGCCCGCATCGAAGAGGACATCCGCTGAGCGACCCGGCCGACACCCCTCACGCCGATCGCCCGGCCGCACGTCGCGTCGGGTTCTACGCCGGCTCCTTCGACCCGCCCACGCGCGGTCATCACGACATCATCCAGCGCGCCGCCGCCATCTGCGATGCCCTGGTGGTCGGGGTCGGCTGCAATCCGGCCAAACGTCCGCTGCTCGAGCCGGCGCGACGGGTCGCGCTGCTCGCGCGCTGCTGCGCGGATCTGCCCACGGTGCGGGTGATCGCCTACAGCGGCTCGACGGTCGCCGCCGCGCGCGAGCACGCAGCGACGCTGCTGGTCCGCGGCCTGCGCCACGGCCGCGATGCCGACCACGAATACCCGACCGCGGAATGCAATCTGCGCGCCGGGCTCGATAGCATCGCGCTCTTCGCCCGACCGGAACACGCCTTCGTCTCGGCCAGCCTGGTACGCGAACTACTGGCCGCGGGGCGCGACCTGGAACCCTACGTTCCACCGGCGGTCGCCGCCGCCCTGGCCGCACCACCGGACGCGCGCGCGTGAGCCGCGCGAGCGCCATCACCTTCTATCACCACCTCCAGCTGAGCGTCCGCTCCGGCCTGCCGCTGGCCAGCGCGGCGGAATCGGCCGCCGCGAGCGCCGGGGCGCCCTACAAGCGCTGGGCCGGCGAGATCAGTAACCGGCTGAGCAACGCCGGCGAGGCCCTCTCGAGCGTGTTGCGCGACCTGGGCGAAAGCCCCTTCGCTTGCGGCTTGGTACTCGCCGGCGAGCGCAGCGGACGGTTGAGCGAGCTGTGCGCGCACGTGGTCGCCTACCACGAGCACATCCGTTCGACCCAACGGATGCTGATCACGCGCCTGGCCTATCCGGTGTTGCTGATCCACGCCGCGCTGGTCTTCCCGGTCATCCCCCGCGTGTTCCACGGCGACAGCGCCTGGCTCCTGCTCGCCGGCCCGGCCACGCTGTGGGGCATCGTCGGGGCGCTGGCGCTGCTGTGGCGCCTCGGCGGCCGCGGCGGCGTGGTGGCGCGCCTGGCCACGAGCCCGCCCGCCAACCAGGTGGTCACCCCCCTGACGACCGCCAACGCCTGCATGGTGCTCTACGGCGCCACCGCCGCCGGCATGCTCTACGACGAATCCCTGTTGCTCGCCGCCGAGGCCTGCGGCAATCGCGTCTGGGGCGAACGCCTACGCCAGGCCGCCGGCGAACTGCGCCGGGGCGAGGCCGAATCGCTCGCCCTCGCGCTCAACCACATCGGCTGGGATCGCCGCGTCGTCGACCTGCTCGACAACGGCGAAACCGCCGGCCGACTCGAAGAGACCCTGCTGCACTGCGCCGAGCACGAACGCGAACGCTTTCAATGGCGCCTCGGCTGGGTTGCCCGCATCGCCACCGGCCTCATCTTCGCCGCGGCCATGCTCATCGCCGCAATCCAGATCATCGGCTTCTGGACGGGGTATCTCGGCCAGATCGAAGAGGTCATGCCGTAGTTTCCGCCAACGGGGGCGCCGTGCTTGGGATCTCCCCGTCAGCGGCCGTGGCCCGCCGGTTCCGTTCGCTGCGCGGCCGGCAAACGACGCGAGCGGCGTTGCGCGCCGCGGCCAGGTACGCCGGCGGTTCCGCCAGCCACTGGGCATCAGCCCCATCAGCCATAGCCGTCACCGACGACCACCGCCCCCTCAGCGCGACAACCGCACCAACCATGGATGTCCCGCGTGGTAGACCAACAGCACCAATTCGGGTCGGGTGCCCAGCTCGGCGACCTCGTCGAGGGAGTTGACCGGACCGAGGTCGTAGACCCGCAGGATGCGGTCGCCGGCGTGCAGACCGGCCCGCGCGGCCGGGGAGTCCGGCGTCACCTCGGCGATGACCACGCCGCGGTGCTCGTCCTCGCCGAGCACCAAGCCGTAGGCCGGCCAGCTGGCGGTCTTCTCCGCCCCGGCGACGGCTTGCTCACGTAGGGCCGCGTCAAGCTCCTCCTGCGAGACCGGCACCAGGGTGCGCTCGATCCGCTCGCCGTCGCGCCACAGCTCCAACTCCAGCGGCTGACCGAGTCGCGCGGCGGCGACCCGGGCGCGGAATTGCTGGATGCCCTCGACCGGCACGCCGTCGACGCTCAGCACCAGATCGCCGTCGCGCAATCCGGCCTGTTCGGCGGGGCTGCCCGGCAGCACCAGGGCGATGCGCACCGCGTCGGGGTTGGGCACCGCCAGGCGCCGGATCTCCGCCGGATCGAGCGAGTCGTCCATCTGGATTCCGATCACCGGCCGGTGGACACGCCCGTGGCGGCGCAGGTCCTCGGCCACCCGTCGCGCCAGGCGCGCGGGGATGGCGAAGCCGATGCCGATATTGCCGCCGCCGCGACTGACGATCGAGGCGTTGACCCCGATCACCTCGCCGCGCAGGTCGACCAACGGGCCGCCGCTATTGCCGGGGTTGATCGCGGCGTCGGTCTGGAGGAACGCGGCGTAGCCGCCTTCGCGGCGGAACCAGGCGGTCGATTTATCGGTCGCGGAGATATTGCCGAACGTCGCGCTGTATCCGACCCGCAAGGGATAACCGAGCGCGACCACGTAGTCGCCGACGCGGACCGCGTCGCTGTCGCCCCAGCTGATCACCGGCATCTCGCCGCGCTCGATCCGCAGCACCGCGAGGTCGGTGTCGATGTCCGCCCCGACGGGGGTGACCCGCAGCTGCTCGCGCCTGGCGGTGGTCACGCGGATGGCATCGTACCACATCGGCGCGTTGTTGCGGCCGCGGATGAACTCGCGGTCCTGATTCATCTGCAACACCACGTGCGCGTTGGTCAGGACGTAACTCGCATCGCCGGTGCTATGGAAGATGAAACCCGAGCCCTCGCCGACATCGACATCGCGCAGACGATCGATCTGCCAGCGGGTCTGGCTGATATGGATCGAGACCACGCTCGGCTGCACCAGCTCGTGGATCAGGTTGAACGCCCGATCGAGCTGCACCCGTTCGGCGATCAGATCGAGCTCTTGGCGCATCGCCGCGCGACGCTCACCGTCGCTCTGCGCCTGTGCCGTCGGCGATGCGCCCATCGCCAACAAAACCACCAACGCCATTGCACGTCCCATCGTCGCCTCCTCTGCGCCCGCTCGAGCACGGCGCTTGCGGTGCGATGCTAAGACCCGATGGCGGCGGGGAAATGCCGCAGCGGCGTGCTTCGGCTGTCCGAGCGCTCAGCCGGTCGCCGGCTCGATGCCGTAGTCGCCGATCTTCTTGTTGATGGTCGGCCGGCTGATGCCCAGCATCCGCGCCGCCTGCGACTTGTTCCACCCGGTGGTGGCCAGCGCGGCCGCGATATGCCCCGCCTCGACCTCGGCCAAAGTGGGGAAGCGCTCCGACGCCCTATCGCCGGCAGCACCGTCAACGCCGGATTCGCGTTCGAGATGATGCGGCTCGATCCGCCCCTCGGCCAGCACCACCGCGCGGGTCAAGCAGTTGATCAACTGCCGCACGTTGCCCGGCCACCGCGCGGCCGACAGCGCCCGCAGCGCGGCCGGATCGATCACCGGTGGCGGCACCCCGGCCTCGCGCGCGAGCACGGGCAACAGATGGGCGCAGAGGTCGGGAATATCGTCGGCGTGCTCGCGCAGCGCCGGGGTATGGATGCGCAGAACATCGATACGGTAATAGAGATCCTCGCGGAACGCGCCGGCGGCGACCAGCGCGCTCAGATCGCGATTGGTCGCGGCGATCAACCGGACATCGACCCGCACGCCGCGCGCGGCCCCGACCGGATCGACCACCCCTTCCTGCAGCGCGCGCAATAGCTTGGCCTGCGCCGGTAGCGGCAGCTCGCCGATCTCGTCGAGAAACAACGTGCCCCCATCCGCCGCACGGAATGAGCCCTGCTGCTCGCACACCGCACCGGTGAACGCGCCCTTGGCGTGACCGAACAGCTCCGATTCGACCAGCCCCTCGGGCAACGCAGCGCAGTTGACCGCGACCAGCGGCGCCGCGCTGCGCCCGCTGGCGCGATGCAATGCCTGGGCGACCAGCTCCTTGCCGGTACCGCTCTCGCCGGTGACCAGCACCGTGGCATCGCTGGCGGCCAACCGGTCGATGCGCCGACGCAGGGCGACCATGGCCTCCGAGGAACCGACGATGCTCATCGGTGCTGCGGTCGTTTCGGTCGCGAGCAACGGCGCCGCGCCCTCGGCCAACAGCGCCAGCACCGGCAGGAGCTCGCGACCCAGCGGCTCGTGGCCGACCCCGCGGGCGACCACCAGATGGCCGTCGGACCCCAGCGGCACGGTCAGCGCGCTGCCGATCTCCTCGCGGGCGACCGTCTGCCCGACCAATTCGCGACCCAGCTGCAACAACCGCGCCTCGCGTCCGGCGGCCAATCGCCGCGCCAACCGGCTGGACATGCCCTGGGCGCTGACCGAACCACGCCGGATCACCGCGGCCTGACCGGTACCGGCAATCCGGGCGGCCAGCTCCGCCAACGCCCGCGCCCGCGCCGCACTGCGCGTCGCCGCCAGCTCGCGCAGGGCCTCGTGGACCACCGGCAGGGCACCGCGGCGCTCGGTCGCGGCGATCGCCGTCGGCGCCCGGTGACAGGTCACGCCCAGACTCATGCCGGCATCCGAGACCACCCGGGTCTCCGCCAGCTGCGACGCGGTGTCGGCGAGGAGAAAGCTGCAGCCACCCGCGGTGAACACCGCGCCGTCGCCGAGCAGCTCCCGCTCGATCCGGCGCCCGCCGACCCAGGTGCCGTTGCGCGAGCCGTTGTCGCGCACCTCCACCCCCTGCGCGCGTGGCTCCAGGCGCACGTGGAAACGGCTGGCCCCCTCGCCGAGCAGCCGCAGATCGCAGTGCGGATCGCGCCCCAGATCCAGCGGACCATCCACGCTCAGAGCCGCGGGGGCGCTCTCACCGGCGATACACAGCAGCTGGAAGGCCATGCCGCGACCATAGCCGCACTGCGCGGCAACGCCATTACCGCGCGTCATCCAGCGCCCGCGCGCAGCGCATCGGACATGACAAGGCGCAACCCTGCGGCTTCTATCAGAGGGGGCGCTGCCCCCTCGCGCC
>JBEPXK010000138.1:0-8790 GCA_041641915.1 Planctomycetota bacterium | reverse complement strand
GTGGGCTGTGGGGGGCGGGCCGGCCCCCCATCGGCCCCCTCGGCGGCGCGCTAACGCGCGCAAGGCTGGCATTGGATTGGTAGCACTCTGCTGAAGCTCTGAGGGCCCCGTCACAAGTGTGCAACCCGCCCGACTCCGACTTGTCGCCGCCATACCCCCAGCGACAGTGTTGGGATACATGGACGACACCGGCCACAGCACCGAAGCGATCCTCGAGAGCATCAGCGACGGCGTCTTCACCGTCGACCGCGACTGGCGGGTGGTCTCGTTCAACCGCGCCGCCGAGACCATCACCGGGATCACCCGCGACGAGGCGATCGGTCGCCGCTGCAGCGACGTGTTCCATTCGAGTCTGTGCGAGGTCGCCTGCCCCCTGCGCCGGACCCTCGAGCACGGCGACCCGCTGATCGACCAGCCGTGCTGGTTCGTCGACGTCACGGGCGAACGCATCCCGATCAGCGTATCGACCGCCGTATTGCGCGACACCACCGGCGCGACCATCGGCGGCGCCGAGACCTTCCGCGACCTCTCCGAACTCGAGCACCTGCGCAAGGAACTCGCCGGCCGCGGCCAGATCGGTGACCTGATCACCTGCAGCGCGGCGATGCGCCCGGTGCTGCAGCTGCTTCCGGCCGTGGCCGCGACCCCGAGCACAGTCCTGATCCACGGCGAGACCGGCACCGGCAAGGAACTCGTCGCCCGGGCGATCCACGGCGCCAGCCCACGCGCCGCGGGCCCCTTCGTCGCGATCAACTGCGGCGCCTTTCCCGACAGCCTGCTCGAATCCGAGCTCTTCGGCCACGCGCGCGGCGCCTTCACCGGCGCCACCAACGATCGTGCCGGCTGCTTCGCGCGCGCCGACGGCGGCACCCTGTTCCTCGACGAGATCGGCGAGGTCAGCCCCGCGTTGCAGGTCCGACTGCTGCGGGTCCTGCAAGACCGCTGCGTCGTGCCGCTGGGCAGCGATCGCCCGCGCCGGGTCGATGTGCGCATCCTCACCGCGACCAACCGCGATCTCGCCGAGCTCACCGCCGACGGGGCTTTCCGCGACGACCTCTACTACCGTGTGAATGTCGTGCGTGTGGACCTGCCGCCGCTGCGCGATCGCCGCGAAGACATCCCGCTGCTCGCCGAGCATTTCGTCGAGCGCTTCAACAGCCAACACGGCCGGCGCGTGACCGGGATCGCTCCGCACGCGCTGCAACTGCTGTTCGCCCACACCTGGCCGGGCAACGTGCGCGAGCTGGAGAACGCGATCGAGCACGCTTTCGTCCTCTGCGGCGATGGCCCGATCCAACCGCAGCACCTGCCGCGTGAACTCGCCGCGCACAGCGCCCCGGCGCCCCCGCTCGACGACGACCTGCGCGGCAGCCGGGGCGCAGCCGAGGCAGCGGCGATCCGCGCGGCGCTCGAACGCAACCAGGGCAACCGCCTCGCCGCGGCCCGCGAGCTGGGCGTACACAAGAGCACCCTCTTCCGGCGCATGCACACGCTGGGCATCACGCCCCCGGCGCGCGACGGCCGCTCGCGCAGCTGAGACAGTCGCACCACCGCGACTCCATCGCACCGCCGGGGTCGCAGCGTTGCACCCCCACCACCACCCCGCTCCGACCCGCACACACAGCCAAACCGTGCGCTGAGAGCGCTTTACCGTTTCGCGCCACCCGATGGCACGCCCGGCGCTTATGGCCACCGTGCCCGAGCCCGCGAACCATCTCGCCATCGCCACCTGGAACGGACGCATCGCGCCGCTGTTCGACGTCGCCCGACACGTCGACCTCTACCGCGTCGAGGCCGGCACCCTCTGCCCTGCACCACCCGAGTCCTTCGCCGCCGATGCCACCGCGGCGGAGCGTGTCCAACGGCTGCGTGCACGCGGCGCCACCACGCTGATCTGCGGCGCAATCTCGCGCGAGGCGGCGCTGCTGGCCGAGGCCAACGGGCTCGCGCTCGCCGCCTTCCACGCCGGCGAGTCCCACCGCCTGTGCACGGCCTGGCTCACCAGCGCGCTGAACGACCCCGCTTTGTCCATGCCCGGTTGTGGCCACGGGCGCCGCACGCGCCGCCGCTGCCACGGCCGGCGCTTCGCCCACTGCGACCAACAACGAAGGAGACCACCATGCCAGGATCAGACCGGACCGGACCCGACGGCGCCGGGCCCATGACCGGCCGCGGACGCGGCCGCTGCGCCGGCTTCGACGCTACCGAGCGCCCGCCCGAACGCAGGCGCGGCCGCTACGGCTGGAACGGCGCCCGCGGTGGCGGATGCGGGTTCGGCCGCCGTCGTCGCGGCGGTGCCGCGAGCGTCATGCCCGCAGCGCAGGCCGACCTCGCCGACCGGGTCGACGCGCTCGAGCGATCGATCGCGGGCCTCCAGGCGGGCCTGCGCCGTAACGACACCGGCGCGGAGTGCTGATGCGCCTCGCCATCACCACCGACGGCCAGGAGCTCGCCGATCCCGTCGCCAACCGCTTCGGCCGCGCCAGGGCCTTCCTGGTGGTCGACACCGCCACCGAGGCCTGCGAGCTGATCGACAACGTGCAGAACCTGCAGGCGGCCCAGGGCGCCGGCATCCAGGCAGCACAACACCTCGCCGACGCCGATGTCGCCGCCGTACTCACCGGCCACGTCGGCCCCAAGGCCTTCGCCGTGCTCGCGGCCGCCGGTATCGCCGTGGTCACCGGCGCGACCGGCAGCTGCGCCGAAGCGCTGGCGGCCTACCGCGCCGGTCGGCTCCACCCCAGCGACGACGCCGATGTCGCCGCCCATTGGTAAAACAACAGGACCGCATGCAATCGCCGCACTTCCGCGCCATCACCCGGCCCACCGCCCACCGCTTCACGTCGCGGTACGCATGACCCAACGCTGCATCGCCATCGCCTCGGGCAAAGGCGGCACCGGCAAGACCACGCTCGCGCTCAACCTCGCCCTGTGCGCCGGACAAGGCGTGCAGCTGCTCGACTGCGACGTCGAGCAGCCCAACGCCCACCTCTTCGGCCCGTCGGAGCCGGTCCACGAGACGCCGGTCGTGCTGGAGGTACCGGCGATCGAACCCGCGCTGTGCACCGGCTGCGGCGCCTGTGCCGCGCTCTGCCGCTTCAACGCCATCGCCGTGGTCAAGCGCCAGGCCATGGTCTTCCCCGAGCTCTGCCACGCCTGCGGCGGCTGCGCGCTCGCCTGCCCGACGGCTGCGATCACGCAGCAGGAACGCGTGATCGGCCGGGTGGAGCGACGGACGCTCGCCGGATTCCCGCTCGTCACCGGGCGCCTCGCGGTCGGTCATCCCGCGGCGCCGCCGGTGATCCACGCCACCCGCGATCACGCGCGCGGCCAGCTGGTCCTGATCGACGCCCCGCCGGGAACCTCGTGCGCCGCGGCCGCGGCGATCCGCGGCGTCGATCACGTGGTCCTGGTCACCGAACCGACCCCCTTCGGCCTGCACGACCTCCGCCTCGCGGTGGATATGGCCCGCCAACTCGCGCTGAGCCTGAGCGTGGTCGTCAACCGGAGCGATGTCGGCGACAGCCGGGTCCGCGACTGGTGCGCAAGCGAAGCGATCGCCATCATCGGCGAGATCCCCTACGACCAGCGCCTGGCCGAAGCCCACGCCCATGGCCTGCCGGCCGTCAGCGCGATACCCGCGCTCGCCGAACAGTTCCACTCGATCCTCGACCGGCTCGACGCGACCAGCCCGACCGGAGGCGTGACCCGATGAGCGAGATCGTGTTCCTCAGCGGCAAGGGCGGGACCGGCAAGACCAGCCTCACCGCCGCCTTCGCCGCGCTCGCCGGACAGGCGGTGATCGCCGACTGCGATGTCGACGCGGCCGACCTCGCCCTCGTGCTCGGTGGCCAGAACATCAGCAGCCTCCCGTTCCAGGCCGGTGCCCAGGCGCAGATCGATCCCGACGCCTGCACCGGTTGCGGCAACTGCCGCGCGCGCTGCCGTTTCCGCGCCATCGCTTCCGGCGATGAGGCCACCTTCAGCATCGACCCGCTCGCCTGCGAGGGCTGCGGCGTCTGCGCCTTCGTCTGCCCTGCCGACGCGATCCGCATGATCGACTGCATCGCCGGACACTGGTTCATCACCGACAGCGCCTACGGCGCGCTGGTGCATGCCCGCCTGATCCCGGGAGCCGAGAACTCCGGCAAGCTGGTCACCCGGGTGCGACAGGAGGCCGAGCGTATCGCACAGCGCGAAGGTATCGCGTTGCGCCTGGTCGACGGCCCGCCCGGCGTGGGCTGCCCGGTGATCGCCAGTTGCACCGGCGCCGACGCGGTGGTCCTGGTCACCGAGCCGAGCGTGTCGGGCGAACACGATCTGATGCGGGTGATCGAACTGGTCCGCCGCTTCGCCCTGCGCGCCTATCTGGTCGTCAACCGCTGGGACCTGGCGAGCGAGCTGACCAGCGCGATCGAAACCGCCGCCATCGCCGCCGGCGTGATGCCACTCGGTCGTATCCCACATGATCCAGCCTTCGTCGCGGCCCAGCTACGCGGCGTACCCGTCACCACTGCGGGTGGACCGATCGCCGCGACCGTCGCCGCGATCTGGCACCGCCTGCAATACCACGAGGCGCAGCACACCGCTGGGCCGCCGCCCCGCCAGAGTGCCGACCGGAGTCCGTCATGAGCATCACCACCACCATCGCCATCCCCTGCGCCAACGGCCAGCTGTGCCAGCACTTCGGCCACTGCCAGACCTTCGCGCTGTGCGCGATCGAAAACGACGAGATCAGTCGGATCAGCTTCCGCGAGCCGCCGCCGCACGAACCGGGCGTGCTGCCGGCCTGGCTCGCCGACCTCGGTACCACCATCGTCATCGCCGGCGGCATGGGCCAGCGCGCACAGATGCTGTTCGCCCAGCGGGGGATCGAGGTGATCACCGGCGCGCCGGCCGTGGCACCGGCGCAGATCGTGGAGGATTACCTCGCCGGCAAGCTGGTCACCGGCGCCAATGCCTGCGATCACTGAGGAGGCTTCTATCAGAGGGGGCGCTGCCCCCTCGCGCCTTCGGCGCATACCCCCACGGCCTCGGTCGCCCTTCGCCAGCTTCGCTGGCGTTTCCGCCGGGCCTGCGGCCCATTTTCGGCGGAAAACAGGGCTCTGTCGGCCGATGGGGGCCGGGCCCGGCCCCCATGCCCCCCTCGGCGGCGCGCTAACGCGCGCAAGGCTGGGCACGAGCTACCGCCAACGGCTCGCCCGACCGCGGGGTGGTTTTCAGCCAGAATGGGCCGCAGGGCGGAACCGGCATCGCGCAGCGATAGCCGGCCCCGGCGGGCCGACGCAGCGCAATCGCAGCCCCGCAGCGAAGCGAGGAGCAAGCGCCGCTGGGACGCGCGTGAGCGCGCGGGGAGGCAGCGCCCCCTCTGGTGAGAACCTCCCCACGGCTTGTGACAGCGCCGCTTTCAAAACGTTGTTTTTTGTCGCTGTCACAAGCAATCGAGGCACTGACCACGAACCAACCCGAACCACCGACAGAGCCTATGACCCCAGCAGAGTTTGTCGCCCGCTTCCGCATCGATCCGGCTCCGATCTACGTCCCCCAGGGCGACGAGGAGATGGTATTCCGCGCGGCCCATGCCGCCCGGATACCCCTCAGCCTCAAGGGGCCGACCGGCTGCGGCAAGACCCGCTTCGTCGCCGCCATGGCCCACGCGCTCGACCTGCCGCTGGTCACCGTCAGCTGCCACGAGGATCTCACCGCGGCGGATCTGGTCGGCCGTTTCCTGTTCGTCGACAACCAGACCGTGTGGCACGACGGCCCGCTCACCCTCGCGGTGCGCCACGGCGGCATCTGCTACCTCGATGAGATCGTCGAGGCGCGCAAAGACACCACCGTCGTCATCCATTCGCTGACCGACGACCGACGCACGCTCTACATCGACGCCACCGGCGAGGTCGTCCGCGCCCACGATGACTTCATGGTCGTGCTCAGCTACAACCCCGGCTACCAGAGCATCGTCAAGGACCTCAAGCCCTCGACCCGTCAGCGCTTCGCCGGCCTCGACTTCGGCCATCCCGACCGTGCGACCGAGACCGCCATCATCATGCGCGAATCCGGCCTCGACGAAGACGGCGCCCAGCGACTCGCCGCAATCGGCGCCCAGGTGCGCGCCCTGCACGGCTACGGCCTCGACGACTGCGCCAGCACCCGCCTGCTGGTCCACGCCGCGCGCCTGATCGCCAGCGGCCTGCCACCGACGCTGGCCTGCGAAACGGCGCTGACCAGCATCCTCACCGACGCCGCGGACAGCGCGCGGGCCGTGCGGGATATCGTCGCGCTTCACATCGGCGACCTCGCTCCCGCCGCCGCACCCGCCGGCGCGAGCCCGTGAGCACGGCGGTCGCGCTCGCAACGGCTCACGGTTTCGACCTGCGCCGGGTCTGCTGGGGCTATCGCGATATCTTCGGCCGTGCCCTCGAGCGATTACGGCAACGCGGCCGCATCGCCGCCCAGGGCGACGCCGCGACGCGAGCGTTGTTCGCACTCCTCGCCCACACCGACGGCCACCACTTCGACTGCGTCCTGCACGAATGCCTCGTCGCGCTCGAGGCCGCACCCCCCTGGCTGTTCGCCCAACCGCAGACCGTCGCCGACCTGCTCGAGCTCGGCGGCGCGCTCGGCCGCGAACGCCTCTACCGCGGCATCCGCTTCTTCCGCGCCCTGCGCGATGGGCGCTTCGGCGCAACGCCACAAGCCCTGCGCCGGCTGATCGACACCACCCGGCGCCTGCACGCGATCGACGGCGACCTCGCTGTGGCCTTCGTCCAAGGGCATCCGATACTCGCCCACCGCCTGCGCCCGGATGAGATCGAAAACTACATCCAGGCCGCGATCGCCGCCTGGCAGCGCGATGCCAAGACCGGCTGCCGCTTCATGGCGGTACAACTCCCGAGCTGCGAGACCTACCTCTGCGCGATCACGCGCGAGGCCCGCCTCGCGCACACCAGCGATCACCTCACCCGGCTGCTGCAGGCGCTCACCGGTGCGCGCTACCGCCTTGCCGACCACGCTGGACTCGATGCCGACCAGCTCCATGCGCTCGGATCGACCACCCTCTGCTGCAGCGACCAGCTCTACCTGCCGGCCCGCATCCGTTGGTTCGAGGACGCCGACTGGAACCGTGCCTGGTACACCCTCTGCGCCTGCGCCCTCGCCGCCCAGGTCGCCTGCGACGGCTTCGTACGCGTCCACGGCGCCCCGGACCTGACCACCAGCGCCGATCTGCTTGGACCCGACCCGCTGCGCCGCAACTGTTTCGCCGCCTGCGAATACGCCCGCGCCCTGCGTCACATGACCGCACGCTGGCCGGGCACGCGCCGCCTGCTCGCGACCATGCTCGCACGCACCACGCAGGCGGGTGATCCCGCCGGCTCACTCGCCGCCTTGATCGCCGAGCTCTACGCCGGTGACGACCCCGCGCCGCTTGGCCTGCCCCTGGCCGGACCCGACTGCTTCGCCACCGCGCAGGCGCTGCGTGCACGCGATCTCGCCACCGTGCGTGCGCGCCATCCAGCGCTCACGCGCAACGCGCTGCCGCCGCCCGGCTTTCTGCCCGACTTCCGCTATCCCTTCCACACCACCACCGCACCGCATGCGCAACTGGTCGCCGATATGCGTGCCTCGGCCCGGGGATCGCCGCAAGACGGCGACGAACCAGCGGCCTCGCCACACCACCGCTGCGCGCAGCTCGCCAACACGCAGGCGAGCGACGCAGCCGACGCCCCGCCGACGTTCGCGGCCTTCATCTACGACGAGTGGAACCAGCCCGAACAGACCTACGCCCGCGACCACTGCCTGGTCCACCAGTCTCATCTCGTCGCAGCCCCGGAGGCCGCCCCCCCCCGTCGAGGTGCACCAGCACGCGCAACAGGTGGCGCGCGCCTGCCAACGCCTGCGCCGCGACGCCGCCCGGCTCGAGCGCGGCCACGACACCGGCGCCCTGATCGACACCGATCGGCTCATCGCCTACCAGATCGCGCGCCGCCACCGCAACGCTCCACGGGTCGACTTCTTCGCCCGAGCGCGCCGGCGCGAGCGCGACCTCGCCATCTGCGTCCTGCTCGACTGCTCCGGCTCAACCGGCACCCGTACGGCCGCGACGCGCATCCTCGATGTCGAACAACAGGCCGCGATCATCCTCGGCGCCGGCCTCGCCACCCTCGGCGACCCCTTCGAGATCGCCGGCTTCGACTCCAACGGCCGCGAGCGCTGTCACTACCGCATCTTCAAGGACTTCGCCCAGACCTGGGCGCAGGCGCGCGACAATGTCCTCGCGGCGAGCCCCAGCGGTGCCACCCGCATCGGCCCCGCGCTACGCCACGCTGGGCGACGCATCGCCGCCCAGCGTCGACGCCGCGGTCTGATCATGCTGATCACCGACGGCCAACCGCAGGACGCCGGTTACGACGCCCCCAGCCGCTACGCCCACCACGACGTGCGCATGGCCTGCACCGAGAACCTGCGCCAACGCATCCACACCTGTGCGATCACCACCCGCAACACCGGCGCGAGCGAACTCGCACTCATGTTCCCCGGCCGCCGCTACACGTGCATCGATACCATCGAGCAACTACCCCGGCTGCTACCGCCGTTGTTCGCGCGACTCACAGCAGGATGAGACGACGTGATCCGTGCGGGGTCGGCTGCTGGCCTGTGCGCACGCAGGCCCGGCGAAAACGCGGCCGCAAGCCGCGAACCCCGACCAAGGCCGTGGGGGGCGGAGGCGGCATTGCGCAGCGATAGGTGGCCCCGGTGGGGCCACCGGGCCGACGCAGCGCAAGCGCA
>JBEPXK010000137.1:0-8833 GCA_041641915.1 Planctomycetota bacterium | reverse complement strand
CGTAGTGGACCGCGTCGCTGCCGTAGGCCGCGCGCAGGTCGTGGTCAACGAAGCGGCGATTGAGTGCGGCGCCGCCGCAGATCACCGGCAGGCGCAGGCCGCGCTCGGCCATGATGCGCAGGTTCTCGCGCATGATCTCGGTCGACTTGACCAGTAGCCCGGACATGCCGACCGCGTCGGCACCGTGCTCCTCGACCGCGGCGATGATCGCCTCCACGCCCTGCTTGATGCCGATGTCGTGCACGGTGTAGCCGTTGTTGGCCAGGATGATGCCGACGAGGTTCTTGCCGATGTCGTGCACGTCGCCCTTGACGGTGGCGAGCACGATGCGGCCCTTGGTCGCGACCGCGCCGCGATCCATGAACTGCTCGAGATGGGCCACGCTGGCCTTCATGCATTCGGCCGCCTGGAGCACGAAGGGCAGCTGCATGGTTCCGGCGCCGAAACGCTCGCCGACCTCCTGCATCGCCGCGAGCAGCACGTCGTTGATCAGCGCGAGCGGGGTCCAGCCCTGGGCGCGGGCCGCGTCGAGCAGGTCTTCGAGCCCGACCCGGCTGCCGCGCAGGATACGGTTGTGGATCCGGCGTTCGGGCGGCTGGTCGGCGTCGTCGGCCGGGCCGTCGGCGCGCGCCACGGTCCGGCTGGCGAAATGGTCGATGAAGCGGAACAGGGGGTCGTAGCTGCATGCACCGTCGTCATCGAAGCGGCGACGGTCGTGGATCAGATCGCGGGTCAGCTCGAGCTCGTCGGGCGAGAGCTGGTCGATCGGTGCGATCTTCGGCGCGTCGAGAATCGCCGCGCTCAGGCCGTGGCGCCGGGCTTCGTCGAGAAATACCGAGTTGAGCACGCGCCGCGCGTTGGCCTTGAGACCGAAGCTGACGTTGGACAGTCCAAGGATGAAGCCCACCTCCGGGTGCGCGGCGGCGAACTGCGCGATCGCCGCGAGGGTCTGGGCCGCGAGCGGACGGCTCTCCTCGTCGCCCTGGGTGATCGGAAAGGTCAGCAGGTCGAACAGCAGGCGGCAGCCGGGGATGCCGTGGACCGCGGTGGCGCGGCGGTACATGCGCGCGGCGACCGCAAGCTTGCGCTCGGTGCTCTTGGCCATGCCCTGCTCGTCGATGGCGAGACAGACCAGCGCCGCGCCGTGGCGTTTGGCCAGGCGGCAGATCGCGTCGAAGCGCTCTTCGCCGTTCTCGAAACTGACCGAATTGACCACCGGGCAGCCGGGGAGGCATTCGAGCGCACGCGCGATCGCCACCGGATCGGTCGAGTCGACCATGATCGGGATCGGCACCGTGCCGCGCAGCCGCGGGTGGACCTCGGCGATGTCACGCAGCTCGTCGCGCCCGGTCCAGGCGAGCGAGACGTCGAGCACGTGAGCCCCCTCTGCCGCCTGTTCCTGGGCCATACCGACAATGTGCTGCCAGTCGTCGGCCAGCAGCAGTTCGCGGAAGCGCTTGGAGCCGGTGGCGTTGGTCCGCTCGCCGACGTAGAGCACCGTGCTCTCCTGGCGCAGGTCGACGGCGCCGAACAGCCCTGCGACCTGCGCCGGGGGCGCCGGCGCGCGCGTACGCTTGGTCGCCGGGGCTGCGAGCGCCGCGGCGACCGCGGCGATGTGCGCCGGACCGGTGCCGCAGCAACCGCCGCAGGCGTCGACGCCGTAGGCGTCCACGAAGTGGCGATGCCAGCGGGCGAGTTCCTCCGGCGAGAGGTCGAACACCGCCTTACCACCGACATTGCGCGGCAGACCGGCGTTGGGCAGGCAGGCGACGAAGCGATCGGTGGTCGCGCAGATCTGGGCGAGATGCGGCTCCATCAGGTCGGGACCGGTGGCGCAATTGAGCCCGATCACGTCGACCGGCATGGTCGCCAACGCGCAGAGCGCGGCCGGCAGATCGGTGCCGGTGAGCATGGCGCCGTTCTGCTCCAGGGTCACCTGGGCCTGCAGCGGCAGCTCGCGCCCCTCGAGCCACATGGCCTCGCGGCAGGCGAGCACCGCGCAGCGGACCTGGAGGATGTCCTGGGCCGTCTCCACCAGCAGCAGGTCGGCGCCACCGGCGATCAGGCCGCGGGCCCCGGCGCGGTAACTGGCGTAGAGCTCGTCCCAGCCGATGTGGCCGAGGCTGGGCAGCTTGCTGCCGGGGCCGAGCGAGCCGGCGACGAAGCGCGGACGCTCCGGGCTCGCGGCCGCGCGCGCCGCGGCCACGGCGATACGCGCCGCACCGCGGGCCAGGGCGTAGGCCTGGTCGGCGATGCCGTACTCGGCGAGTACGTGGGGCAGCGCGCCGAAGGAATTGGTCTCGATCACGTCGGCGCCGGCGTCGAGATAGCGCCGATGGATCTCGCCGACCACGTCGCTGCGGTGGACCACCAGGCACTCCGGGCAGCCCTCGGTCGCCTCGCCGCCGAAGTCGGCCGGGCCAAGGTCGAAGTCCTGCAGCTGGGTTCCGGTGGCGCCGTCGAACACCAGCGGGCGCGCGGCCAGAGCCGCGAGATAGGGGAAGGCGGCCACGCGCTCGGCGCGGTTGTAGCCGGCATCGGTCAGCGGCGCGAGCCCCCAGCCGCCCTGCTCCTGGTCGCGCAACCAATCGGGACACAGGCTGTTACAGGAGTGGTCGGCCGCGCCGTGGGCGGGCGGCGCGGGTGTCGGCTCGGTCGCATCATCCATGGGGCGGCAGTATGGTGACCATGGCGGAGGCCCCAAGCGGCGATCCTCGACGCCTGCGCGGCGACGATTGCCCCTTGCCGCCTTGGTGGCCGAAGTAGGCTGCCTCGCCTCGCCAGGAAAGGACGCACATGCTCAATCTCGCAGTCATCGGCGGCGACGGCACCGGCCCCGAAGTGGTGGCCGAAGGGATCAAGGTCCTCGATGCGGTCGCCAGGAAGGTCGGCTTCGACTACGCCACCACCGAGTTCGCCGTCTCCGGCGACCGCTACCTCGAACGCGGCGGCGATCCACAACGCCCCTCGATCGAGGTCATCGCCGACGAGGAGATCGAACAGCTCAAGGGCTACGACGCGATCTACCTCGGCGCCGTCGGCCACCCGCAGATCGCGCCCGGCATCCTCGAGAAGGGCCTGCTGCTGCGCCTGCGCTTCGCGCTCGACCAGTACATCAACCTGCGTCCGGTGAAGCTCTACCCCAACGTCGACACGCCGCTCAAGGACAAGGGCCCGGGCGACATCGACTTCGTGGTCGTGCGCGAGAACACCGAGGGCATCTACACCGGCATGGGCGGAGTCCAGTACCTCGGCAGCGCCAACGAGGTCTCGACCCAGGTCAACTGCACCACCCGCTTCGGCGCCGAACGCGCGGTACGCTACGCCTTCGAGTACGCCAAGCGCACCGGGCGCAAGCGGGTGACGCTGGTACACAAGACCAACGTGCTGACCTTCGCCGGCGGCACCTGGAAGCGGGCCTTCGACGCGGTCGCGACCGAATACCCCGACATCGAGCCGGACTACAACCACGTCGACGCCGCCTGCATGTGGTTCGTCAAGAACCCCGAATTCTACGACGTGATCGTCACCGACAACATCTTCGGCGACATCATCACCGATCTCGCGGCGATGATCCAGGGCGGCCTGGGTGTGGCCGCCGGCGGCAACATCAACCCCAGCGGGGTGTCGATGTTCGAGCCGATGGGTGGCAGCGCGCCGAAGTACACCGGCAAGGACGTGATCAACCCGATCGCGGCCATCGCCAGCCTGGGCATGCTGCTGCGGGAGACCGGCACCAACACCGGCCAGCCGGATCTGGTCACCGCCGGCGATCTGGTCGAACAGGCGATCATCGCCACCACGCCGAAGATGGCGAGCATGAGCGCGGGGCGGATGGGCATGTCCTGTTCGCAGACCGGCGACGCGGTGGCCCAGGCCATCGGCTGAACCGGCACGCCCGCGCCACGGCGCATCTCATGCGGCCGCGCCCTCGCCGGCGCGGCCGCCGGCATGAAGGACAGGGATCATGGCAGTCATCAGTTTCCACCAGAACCGTCTCGGCCGCACCGACGGCGTCTCGCTCGAGGTCGACAAGTGGCGCGCGGTGCTCGAGGGCCGCATGGGCCACGAGGTCTGGTACTGCTCGGGCAACGACGACGTGCCCGGAAACTACGTCATCCCCGAGCTCTACGCGCATCATCCCGAGACCTGGACCATCCTGCGCAACGGCACGGTGCGCTTCGATGCGCAGGAGGTCGGCAGCGAGGCCGAGCTCGAGCAGCGGATCTACGACCTCTCCGACGTGATCGCCGACAAGCTGCTGCGCTTCATCGACGAGAAGGGCGTGCAGCTGCTGGTCCCCAACAACCTCTGTTCGGGCGGCTACCAGCCGGCGGCAGCGATCGCCTTCCACAAGGTCTTCCGCGCCACCGGCCTGCCGGGGATCATCCACAGCCACGACTTCTATTACGAGGACTCCGGCGAGGTCGACGCCACCTGCCAGAGCGTGGCCTCGATCTACGAACGCTACTTCCCGACCAAGCTGCCCAACATCCAGCACGTGTTCATCAACCGCATCGCCCAGGGCCAACTCAAGCAGCGCAAGGCGATCGAGGGCACGGTGGTGCCCAACGTGTTCGACTTCGACCAGGAACCTTGGGTCGCCGACGACTACAACGTCGACTTCCGCGAGCGGTGCGGCCTCGGCCGCGACGACCTGGTCTTCCTCCAGGCGACGCGGATCCTCGACCGCAAGGGCATCGAACTGGCGATCGACGCCGTGGCCGCGCTCGAGACCCCGCAGCGGCGCAAGGCGCTCGACGGCGCCCCCACCGCCGCTGGCGGCCGCTTCAGCGCCGCCGACTCGAAGATCATCCTGCTGTGCGCGGGCATCGTCGAGACCATCGGCATCAGCGGCGACTACTGGGGCTCGCTCCAGGCCAAGGCGGCGGAGATGGGCGTCGACCTACGCCACGTCGGCGAACGCGTCAAACACAGCCGGGGCACCACCGAAGCCGGCGAGAAGGTCTACTCGCTGTGGGACAGCTACGTGTTCGCCGACTTCGTGACCTATCCCTCGCAGTGGGAGGGCTGGGGCAACCAGTTCATTGAGGCGGTCTTCGCGCGCCTGCCGGTGCTGATCTTCGAATACCCGGTGTGGTGCTCCGACCTCGCCGAGGCCGGCTTCGACGTGGTCTCGCTCGGCCGTGAGACCACTGGCACCGACGCGCGCGGACTGGTCACCGTGGATCAGGCGCGGATCGACACCGCCGCCGACGCCATCTGCACCATCCTCACCGACCCCGCGCGCAAGCAGACCATCGGCGAGCACAACTACGCGGTCGGCAAACAGCGCTACAGCGTCGACGCGCTCGCCGATTTGATCGCGCAACTGCTTGCGCGCGCCGGCATCGGCTGAGATCCGCGCCTCACTCGAAAACGATGTAGCAGGGGCTCTCGCCGACGCGCAACGTGATCGCGGCCGCGCCGGCGGCGCGCCACGCCGGCTCCGGCGCATCACCGGCGCCGGTGGCCATCCCCACCACCCGGGCCGGAACGGCAGGCAGCGCATCGAGGCGCACGTCGGCCTCACGCGGTTCGTGGCTGTCGCGCCGGTCGGTGCGGGTGCCGGTCGGCGACCAGGCGACCCAGACCTGCCGCTGCGGGTCGCGCAGGTCGGCGAAGGCATAGACGCAGAGCTCGCCCGAGCGCTCGACCACCGCGCGATCGAACCGACACCCGCCGAGCAGAGCCGAGAACTGCACCAGCGCGTGGTACGCCGGCTTCGGTCGGTAATGCCGCGTCAGCCCGGCGGCAGCATGGACGCTGGGCTGATCGGCGTCGTTGAAGTAATAGATGTACGCGCGCTCGACCGGCCGCCGGGCGAAGGCGAGCACCGAGCGCACCAGATACTGGGCCTGTTGCAGGTCGCTGACCCCGCGCCAGTCGAGCTTCTCCGCCCAGCCGGTACGCTGCGACATGGCTTCGGGCGTGCACGCGTCGTAACCGAACTCGGTGACCCAGACCGCCTTCTCCGGGGCGTTGCCATCACGCCAGGCGATGGCCGCGTCGACCGCGTCGAGGTAGGCGATCGCGGGATCCTCGGGGTAGCTGCGGGTCCAGGGCGAGATGCCCTTGCGGCGTGGCACCTGGGCGTAGGTATGCAGGTTGATCACATCGTAGAGCGGCAGGATCCGGGCATCGGCGAAACTTACGCGCAGGTCCTTGGCGTATTTGTTGGCCGGCGCGACATGCACGGTGGGGGTGCAGATGCGCACCGCCGGATCGCCGTCACGGATGCCGGCGGCCATGGCCATGACCACCGTGCGGAACAGCGCGTCGTCGAACGGCTCGCCGGGCTCATTACCGATCTCGATGCTGGTGCACACGCCGCTGCCGTGGGTCGGGCCGAACTGGCGCGCCAGCTCGCGACCGTAGGCGCGGCACCAGTCCGCCTGGCCTTGCCAGAGCGCGGGGAAATCCGCGTGCTGCGGACCCAGACGGCCGAAGGTGAGGCAGATGTCGACCTCGAACCCGGCGGCGGCCCAAGGGTCGTAGACGTGTTTGCCCCAGCGGACCTTGTTCACCGCCACCGGCAGCGTGATCGCATCGCCGGGGCGCTGGACATCCCAGCCGATGTTGTGGTAGTTGCGCGCCAGATTGCAGACCGGAGCGTAGAGCTCTGGCTTGAATTTGAAATGACCGTTGAGCCCCAGGCGCTGCGCGAGCGGCAGCGCCGTCGCCTCGCCGGCCGCGAGCCGGGCGACGACGAGCAGGCAGAGCAGGCCGACGGCGTAGGGCGAACCGCGCATCATCCTGCGCCTTCGCTCTGCGCGCCCCGCGCCAACGCGAACCGGAAGGTGGTGCCGGCCGGGCCGGTGCCGAACCACACCCGACCGCCGAGTATCTGTTCGCCGAAAAGCTTCATCGCGTAGGTCCCCAGCCCACGACCGGGCTCCTGCTTGGTCGAGAAATGGCGCTCGAAGACCCGCAGCGCGATGTCGGGGTCGATCTCACCGGCGTTGTGCACCGCGAAGACCACCTCCTCGTCGGTCGCTTCGACCCAGACGTGCACGCGACCGCCGGGCGGGGTCTCCTCGCAGGCGTTGATCGTCATGTTCAGCAATACGCGATGGACGAGCCCCTGATCGCCGCTGAGGGTCAGGCTGGCGGATGGGGCGTCGATCTGGAGCTCGCGCTCCTGCGCCGCGGCGTGGTGCTCCACGCTCTGGCGCAGATCGGTGATGATGCGCTCCACCGCCAGACACTGCACCGCCGGGCGATAATCGCCGTATTCGGTGGTGAGCAACGCGCGCTGCTGATGGATCTCGCCGGCCATGCGCCGAGCCAGAACGCCCAACTGGCGGGTCAGGGACTGGGTCTGTGCGTCATCGGCGGCCCCCAACTCGATCAGATCGGTGGTACCGACCATCCCCTGCAGCAGGTTGTTGATATCGTGGAGGAACATGCGTTCGAGTTCGCTGCGCCGGACATCGACCGTGGTGTCGATCAGGCACAGCACGATCAGTCGGGTATGATCGACGCGTACCGGCACGGCCCGCACACCGAGGACCAGATCGCGTTCGTGCCCGCCGCGCTGAACGGTGGCCACACAGCGTCGTTCCACCGGGCAATCGTCGGCGAGGCTCACCGCCATGGCCATAGCCGCGCCGCAAGTGCGGCAATACGCGGTGGTGCCGCAGCCATCGGGCTCATCGCCGGCGTGGACACAGCCGATCGCCTCGCCCGGCCGCAGGCCGATCAGGGCTTCGACCTGGTCGACGCCGAGCATCTCGAGCATGCGCCGGTTGACCGCCAGGATCTGGCGCGACTCGTTGATCACGGCGACCACGCCGTTGACCACCTGCAGCACCCCATCGACGACCGGGCTACCGGTAACGCGAATCACCGCATCGCGCAGGGCATCGGGCCCGACACGCGGGAGCGGGGTGGAATCTGCAGCATCCATGGCCGGGCATTCTACCGTCACGGGGCCGGGCAACAACGCCGGGCCTCGCTCAGCCGCGCCCATCGAGCGAGCGCATGGCGCCTGCGATTGCCGGACCGGCGAAACCGCGCGCGTACAGGCGCCGACGGATGAGCTGCGGCGCGGTGCCGCGAGCGGCGAGTGTTGACGCCAGACGCCTCGCGTTGTCCGCCTCGCCGTCGTCGCCGACCACGCGGTCCAGGGCGGCATCGACCAGCGGGCGATCAGCACCGGTCTCCACCAGCCTGGCGCGCAGAGCGCGCAGCGAATGACCGCGGCGCCACAGCCGCTCAACCCGCCGCTCCAGGGCCTCGCCATCGAGCACGCTGCCGGCCTCATCTGCAAGCGCAGCCAGGCAGGCCTCGATGATCGCGCGATCGAAGCGCTTGCGCACCAGCGCCGCGCGGATGGCGCTGCGATTGCGCCCGCGGGCCTGCAGGCGCTGGGCGTGCGCACGCGCCAGCGCCCCATCGTCGATCGCCTCCGCGAGCGCAGCGAAGACGCGTTCGCAGCGCTGGGCGTCCTCGCACTTGCGCGCCAGCTGTTCGCGCAACCGGCCGCGCGACGGCTGGTATCGGCGCACATACGCCCGCCCCCACGCGCTCAGGCGCTCGTCATCATCATAGGCGGCAACGGCGCGAGCCCGCCGCCGCTCCCGTCGCTCCCCCGCCGTGCGAACGGGATCCGGGTCCGCGGCCTCACGCTCGCGCGCCCGGGTCACGGCATCGCACCGCCGCGACACCCGTTGCCAGTACTCCCGGTATTCCGACCGCTGCGCGAAATGGCTGCGATGCGAACGGATTCCGGCGTACCGCTCCATGTTGGCCAGCGCGTCGAGTTGTTTCTGCGTCGGCTCGAACACGACGGAAGTCTAGCGGAGCGCCGCCCCAGCCCACAAGGCATTTT
>JBEPXK010000136.1:0-8936 GCA_041641915.1 Planctomycetota bacterium | reverse complement strand
GGCCGGTGGAGCGCGACGAGCGACAGCGAGGAAGCCGGGCCCGGAGGGACGGCGGAAACGCCAGCGAAGCTGGCGAAGGGCGACCGAGGCCGTGGGGGTGTGCGCCGAAGGCGCGAGGGGGCAGCGCCCCCTCTGAAGGAAGCCTCTTCTTTCCTGGTGCCGGGATCTGCTCGCCTGGTGCGGCGGATCAGTCGTCCTCGTCGGTTTGGCTGCGGCGCAGATCTTCGACCGCTTGCTCGAGCGCGTCGAGCCGGGTTTCGATCTCGGCGAGGCTGGCCGCGTGCGCGTCGGTCACCGGGGCTTCGAGCGGGGTCTCGAGGATCACCTGCCCGTGCCTGTCGCGTACGATCAGCTTGCCGTCGCGGGTCTCGACCGAGTGGCCGAGGTCGCGGCCCTGGCTGATGCGCGGTCGGCCGCGCCAGACCAGCGGCGCGCGTCCCAGGCGCTCATTCAGCCGGTCGACCGCCTCGTCGAGGCCGCCGGCGGGGCGCGATGGCGCGGGGGTGCGGCGTTCTGCGAGGGTCGCGCTGCAGGTCCGTTGCGTCTGGGCGCGTCGCACTCGTAGTGCGACCGTGGCGCCGGCACCGGCGCGGCGAATGAGCACCGCGAGCTGTTCGGGGTGGGTCAGCAGTTGATCGTCCAGCTTGACGAGCACGTCGTCGCGCTGCAGGTCGGCCGCGGCGGCGGGCGAATCGGGTTCGACGCCGCGTACGCGCAGGCCGACGCCGGGTGTGAGGCCGAGCGCGCGCGCGCGCTGGGGGGCGAGGCGTTCGACGGCCACGCCGAGGTACGGGCGCGTCGCCGCGGTCGGCGGTGCGGTGGCGCTGGGGTCGTCCGCGGCCGCGAGCGGCAGGGCGGCGAGCAGGGCGGCGAGGCAGCAGCTGGCGAACAGGAGGCGAGGCATCGCTGGTCTCCGGAAGGCGCGGGTCCGAGGGCGCGGGCCCTCGATGGGAGAGGCTGACGGGGCGCCGTGCCGTCAGTAGGTGTCGAGCACCCGCTGCCGCTCGTGGTATTCCGGGATCTCGATGCGGACCCGGTCGCCGGTGCGGGGGTCGATCATGTCGATGGTGCGCAGGCGCAGTTCGCCCCGTCGTTCGAGCAGGCCTTCGGCGTGGGGTTGGATCTGCGGTGTCTGATCGATGCGGCGTTGGCCGACCATGTGGACCCAAGGCGTCGGCCGATCGTCGCCGTCGCGGGTGCTGGCACCGGCGACCGGCGGGGCGGCGCCGGGTTGCGGTCCGGCTTCGACCTGTCGCAGGGCCACGCCGAGCCAGGTCAGACCACCGGCGCAGAGCAGGCCGGCGGCGGCGAGCAGGCGGCCGCGCCAGGCGGGATGCTCGGCGCGGTGGCGCGCGGCGTGGATGCGTCGGTCGAGCCCGGTGGATGGCGCGGCGAGCGGGAGCGCGCGCAGGCGCCGGGCGAGCAGGGTGTCGCTGTGTTCGCGCTGCACGTGCACGGCGAGGTCGAGCGCTGGGGTCGGTTCGCGCAGCGGCAGCGCGCGCAGGCGGCGATCGATGTCGTGCAGATCGTTCATGCCAGCACCACCTCCGCCATCTGCGCGCGCAGGCGTTCGAGCGCCCGGCGATAGCGCGAATGGACCGTGCTGATGGGGGCGTCGAGCGAGTCGGCGATGCGGGTGAAGCCCAGTCCGGCGTAGATGTGCAGCACCACCACCTCGCGTTCGGCGTCGGGCAGGGCGTCGACCGCGCGTTTGAGCAGGGCGTGGTCGTCGGTGTCGTCGCTCAGTCCACCGGCCGGCGCCACTGCCGTGGCAGCGAAGACAGAGACCGGTTCGTTGCGCTCGTGGCGCCGGCGGCGGAGCTGATCGTAGGCCGCGTTACGCACCGCGGCGAAGGCGTAGGCGGTGAGGTCGCGCGCGTTGCGGCCCCGGCCGGCGAACAGCCGGGCGAAGGCCTCCTGGATCGCGTCCTCGGCCCGCTCGGGGTCGCCGCAGACCGTGAGTGCGAGCGAATACAGGCCCTGACGGTTGGCGGCGTAGATCGCTTCGAGGCGATCGTTGTGGTCCAGCGCGGGATCCGGGTCGCTCGGCGCGCCGGTATCGGGGGATGCGGGAGTGGGAGCCATCTCACTGTGATGACGCGCCGGCTGGCGGGGTTTACGAGCCGATCCCTGGGCGACCCGCATCGCTGTACGCCTTCATCCGCCCGTCGGCTCGGCCTGGTCGACCGTCAGCGCCGGATTGGCCTCCATCTCGCCGACCAGTCGGGCATCGGCCTCGACGGTGAGCACGGCCTCCTCGCCGTCGTAGTGCTCGTCGAGGATCGCGCAGCTGCGGCGGACGAAGGAATCGGCGCGGCCGTCGATCACCGAGTAGCGGACGGTGACCGTGCGCACGCCGCGCTCGGCCGCGGTCACGATCGCCTGCTTGAGCGGCTCCAGACCCTCGCCGCTGTGGGCGCTGACCGCGACCGAGCCGGGATAGCGCCGTTTGAAGGCGAGCAGGATGGTCTTGGAGTGGGGCTTGTCGATCTTGTTGAACACCATCACCGAGGGGATGTGCTCGGCGCCGATCTGGTGCAGCACCTCTTCGACCGAGCGGACCTGCTCCTCCATGTTCGGCAGCGAGGTGTCGACCACGTGCAGCAGCAGGTCGGCCTCGATCACCTCGGCCAGGGTGGCGTGGAAGCTGGCCACCAGGGTCGGCGGCAGGTTGCGGATGAAGCCGACGGTGTCAGACAACACGACCGTGTGGTGTGTCGGCAGTTCGATCCGCGTGGTCCGGGTGTCGAGGGTGGCGAAAAGCTTGTCCTCGGCGAGGACCTGGGCATCGGTCAGGGCGTTGAGCAGGCTCGACTTGCCGGCGTTGGTGTAGCCGACGAGGCAGACCTTGAAGCAGTCGCGGCGGCTGGCGACCGCGCGCTCCTTGCGCTGTTCGATCACGTGCAGCTTGCGTCGCAGTTCGCGAATGTGGTCGTTGATCAGCCGGCGGTCGGTCTCCAGCTGTTTCTCGCCGGGGCCGCGCATGTTCATGCCGGCCTTGATGCGGTCGAGGTGGGTCCACAGCCGCTTGAGCCGCGAGCGGTTGTGCTCGAGCTGGGCCAGCTCGACCGCCAGCATCGCCTGATGGGTGCGGGCGTTCTGCGCGAAGATGTGCAGGATCAATGCGGCGTAGTCGACCACCAGGATCTCGAGCGCCTTCTCGAGGTTGCGTTCCTGACTCGGGGTGAGCAGGGCGTCGAACACCACCTCTTCGGCCTGGTTGCTCAAGGCGAGCTGGCGGACGTCTTCGACCTTGCCCTTGCCGATGTAGGTGCTGCCGACCGGGCGGGCGAGGTGCTGGCGCGCCACCGCCGCGACCTCGCGGTTGGCGGTCTTGAGCAGGCTGCGCATCTCGGCTTCGCGTTCGTCTTCGAGTTCGCGTTCACTCGGGGGGACGGTGAGCACCAGCACCACGCGCACGGGCTCGTCGGACAGGGAGTAGGGGCTGTGGGGCAAGGGAGCAGATTCCTCGGTTGGCTGACGGGCGTGGTCGTAGTGGTCCCGGGTGTGCGCGATCTTGACGGGCTGGTCGCACAGGGCCACCGCTGTGTCGGCAGCCGGCTGTCAGTGTAGCCCTGGCTCGCGGCGCCGGCTCCTCACAGCGGGCGGACGCTGCCGCTGTCGAGCCGGTGCAGGCCGCCGTCGCTGGCGCACAGCAGCAGCGCGCCGTCATCGGCGATGCCGGCGCCGGTGCCGTGGCGTTCGGCGCCGGTGGCGTCGACCACCAACAGGGCGCGGCCGTCGAGGGCGTCGCGCGCACGGATCTGGGCCAGCAGCTGGGGCCAGGCGCCGGCGGCGAGCAGCCCGGCGCCCTCGAGCAGGTAGCGGCGCATCGCGGCGATCAGCGCGAGGGGGTCCGGCGCGCATCCGAGTTCGGCCAGGGCGATCGGCGCGGTGGCGAAATCATCGGGGCCCACGCCGCCGGCGTCCCAATCGGGATCGACGTTGCAACCGATGCCGACGCACAGGTGGTGGCCGTCACGCCCGCTGCGGCCCTCGCACAGGATGCCGGCGAGCTTGCGCCCGAGGCAGTGGCAGTCGTTGGGCCATTTGAGCATGACCCGCGCGTCGGGCAGCAGGTCCTCGACCGCATGGGCCACGGCCAGGCCGGCGACCAGCGCCAGGCGGGGGGTGTGCGGCGAGGGGCGCAGGTGGAGCACGAAGCTGCAGGTGAGTACCCCGGGGGCCGAGCACCAGCTGCGGCCGTACTGGCCGCGTCCGGCGCTCTGGCGGCGGGTGTAGACGCAGCTGCCGTGCTCCAGGCTGGCGAGGCGGGTCTGGGCCCAGCTGTTGGTCGAGGCGCAGGTCGGCAGCTCGATCAGCCAGGGCGGGGTCATCGGCGAACTTCACGGGTGTGAATACGGCGGCCAGAAATACACGAACCACGATGCCGCAGGGCAACGTGGTTCACGGGTCGACGGGTGTCGGTAGGCACCGGGGCCGGCGCGCTCAGGGACGCGAGGCCTCCTGGGCCAGGCGCTTCTGAAGCTTGCGCAACTCGCGGCGACGACGTTCGCTGGGCTTGTCGTAGTACATCGACTTCTTGATGTCCTTGGTCAGCCCTTCCTTCTCACAGCGCTTCTTGAAACGCCGAAGGGTCTTCTCCAGGGGCTCGCCGCTACGTGCTTCAACACGGATCATAACGCTCCTTCGTGTCGGGGCGGCAGAGGATGAGGGCTTTCGCCGGAAAGCAAGCCCTATTCCGCGTCTGCGACCGGGACCGCGGGCGCGGCGTCGAGCGCCCAGTCGGTCTCGATGTCGAACAGCCGCAGCAGGAAGCCGAGCCCGGCGTCGCCGTCGACCGGGGTGCGGATGAACAGGATCACCACCCCGTCGTCGCTCTGCACGTGCAGCAGTTCCGGCAGCGCGCTTTGCATCAGCGCCGCGGGGAAGGTGTCGGCCACATGGAGATAGACCTGGCGTTCGCGCGCCTCGACCCGGTGGATGCCCCACTGCTCGCAGCGGATGCGCACCGCGCGCGAGCCGAACAGCCGTTGCAGCGGCAGCGGCGGCGGGCCGTAGCGGTCGCGGGCGTTGCGCGCGAGATCGCGTAGGTCGGTCAGGCGCCGGCAGGCGTCGAGGCCCTTGTGCAGCTCGAACTTGAGCGTGGGGTTCTCGATGTAGTCGTCGGGGATGTAGGCATCGAGCTTGAGGATCAGCGCCGCCTTGCTGCCGGTGCCCAGGGCGGCGGCCGCGCCCGGTTCCGGCTCGTAGCCCTGGCGGCGGATGGCGTCGTTGAGCAGGCGGCAGTAGAGCTCGTAGCCGATCGCGTCGATGTGGCCGCTCTGCTCGGCGCCGAGCAGGTTGCCGGTGCCGCGGATCTCGAGGTCGCGCATGGCGAGCTTGAAGCCGGCGCCGAGCTCGGCGTATTCCTGGATCGCGGCGAGGCGTTCGCGGGCGTCCTCGCCGAGCCGGTGGCCGTCGGGGGTGAGGAAGTAGGCGTAGGCCTGGCGGGTAAAGCGGCCGATGCGCCCACGCAGCTGATGCAGCTCGGCGAGGCCGAAGCAGTGGGCGTTGTTGACCAGCAGCGTGTTGGCGTTGGGGATGTCGAGCCCCGATTCGACGATCGAGGTCGCCAGCAGGCAGTCGATCGCCCCGTGTTGGAAGGCGCGCATCGCCCGGCTGATGCGCAGCTCGGGCATCTGCCCATGGATGATCTCCAGCCGCATCTCGGGCAGGATGCGCGCCAGCTTGAAGCCGATGCGGTCGATGTCCTTGACCCGGTTGTGGACCACGAACACCTGGCCGCCGCGGTCGAGCTCGCGTTCCAGCGCGCTGCGGATCAGGCCCTTGTCCCAGTGGGCGACCCGGGTCTGGATCGCCATGCGTTCGGCCGGGGCTTCGGCGAGCACACTGATGTCGCGCACGCCGAGCAGGCTCAGGTGCAGCGTGCGCGGAATCGGGGTGGCGGTGAGGGTGAGCACGTCCACGCCGTGGCGCACCGCCTTGAGCATCTCCTTGTGCTTGACGCCGAAGCGCTGCTCCTCGTCGATGATCAACATGCCGAGGTTGGCGAAGGACAGCTGTTCGGTCAGCAGCGCGTGGGTGCCGATGAGGATGGTGATCTCGCCGTGGCGGGTGGCGTCGAGCAGCTCGCGGCGCTCCGCGGGGCTGCGGAAACGGTTGATGCAGCCGACGCGGTGGTCGGTTTCGGCGAAGCGCTCGGTGAAGGTACGGGCGTGCTGTTCGGCGAGGATGGTGGTCGGGGCGAGCACCGCGACCTGGTAGCCGGCGTGCGCGGCGCGGAAGGCGGCGCGCATGGCGATCTCGGTCTTGCCGAAGCCGACATCGCCGCAGAGCAGGCGGTCCATCGGCCGGGCGGCCTCCATGTCGGCGCGGATCTCGCGCGTGGCCTGGAGCTGGTCCTGGGTCTCCTCGTAGGGGAAGCTGGCGTCGAAGCGGCGCTGGGCTGCCGGATCGGTGGGGAAGGCGAGACCCGGTTCCCGCGCCCGGCGCGCCTGGGTCTCGAGCAGCTGGGCGGAGATGTCCTCGATCGCCTGGCGCGCCTTCTCCTTGCGCCGACGCCAGGCCGCCCCGCCGAGCTTGGTCAGGGTCGGGTGCCGCCCCGCGCCGCCGACGTACTTCTGGATCAGGTCGATCGCCGTGACCGGGACATAGATCCGCGATTCCTCGGCGAACTCGAGCAGGAGGTAGTCCTCGATGTAGCCGCGTTTCTCCAGCGCGGCCATGCCCTTGAAGCGGGCGATGCCGTGGTTCACGTGGACCACGTAGTCGTTGTGCTTGAGGTCGGACAGGCTCGAGAGCGGCGCGCCGGCCAGTGGGCCCTTGCGTCGGCGACGTGCCGGTCGGCGGTGGGCCAGCTCGAAATCGTGCACCACCAGCAGGCCGCGCTCCATGTCGCGGAAGCCGGCGCCGAGGCGACCGATGCGGATCGGCAGCTCGAGGCCGTGCTCCTGGCAATGGGTGCGCAGTTCGTGCTGCGCCTCCTCGTTGCGCGCGAACAGCAGCACCGCGCTCTCGCCCGCCGCCTGTTCGAGCTCGGCGAGGTCGTGCAGCAGGTCGCCCTTGAAGCGCTCGACCCCAACGCTGGCGCCGTCGAGGGCGTCCGACGGCAGCTGACGCGCCAGCCGCAGCTCGGCGCGTCCGGGGGCGCGTTTGGTGCGGCCGCGCAGCGGCAGGTCGCCGAGGACCCACACCGGGTCGTCGTCGCAGACCTCCCACAGCGAGGTGTCGAGGATCATACCGCTGCCAGCGGTGAGCTGGGCCTCTTCGATCCGGGCGACCGACTCCTGGGTGTCGGGATCGAAGCGGCGGATGGTGTCGATCTCGTCGCCGAAGAACTCGATGCGCAGCGGCAGCTCGGCCGCGACCGGGAACACGTCGACGATCCCGCCGCGCACGCTGATCTCGCCTGGATCCTCGCACACCGCGGCGACGTGGTAGCCGGCGTCGACCAGGCGGTCGGTCAGATCGTGCATGGCGACCTCTTCGCCGACGCGGATGCCGATGCTCGCCGCGGCGAGGCTCTCGCGTCGCGGCACGCCCTGGTCGCAGGAGTGCGGGGTGGCCAGCAGCATCCGGCCGCGGAGGTAGGCCTGCATCGCGGCGATGCGGCGCGAGAGGCCGATGTCGTCGGCTTCGTCTTCGTCCGGCCGGTCGTATTCGTCGACCTGCGGCAGCACCGCCGCGGCGATGCCCAGCTCTTCGAGGTCGTCCTGCAGCGCGTCGGGGTCGTTGCAGACCACCAGCCGTGGGCCGGTGCCGGCAGCGAAATGACTGGTGGTGGCGGCGATCAACAGCGGAGCCAGGCCACCGTGGACCGCCCCGAGCACGCACTCCTGCCCATCGCGCGCGGCAGTGGCGAGCGCGGTCACGCGGGGGTCGTCGACATACTCGCTGCGCAGCTGCCGCATCCGGCGCGCCACCTTGCCCGGGGCCGCGGCGGCGCAAGGCCCGGTAGCGCCCAGCGTGACCGGCGGTGGAAGCCGCCGCGGGCAAGCGCGCCTTGCCCGCGGGCCTCGGGTGGCCAGGGTCGTTGCTGACATCTGCCCGGGAGACCGCCATGACCGCCATCCGCTGCCTGTTCCTGTCGCTGCTCGCCATCGGCTCCGCCGGCCTGCTCGTCGCCGAAGAAGGCGAAGGCTCGGGCCAGATGCCCGCGCCGGTACTGCTCGAGACCTTCACCTCCGAGGGCTGCAGCAGCTGCCCGCCGGTGGGCGATTTCCTCGGTCAGGTCGCCGCCAAGGCCCGCGAACAGAAAGCCCCGGTCTACTGCCTGGCCTGGCATGTCGACTACTGGGACTACCTCGGCTGGAAGGATGCCTACGCCGATCCGGTCTACGTCCAACGCCAGGAGCGCTACGTCGAAGCGCTGCGCCTGCGTGGCAAGGCCACGCCGCAGGTGATCATGAACGGGCACCAGGTGCTCGGCGGCGTCGGCCTGCGCAACATCATGAATTTCCTCGAGAACGGCTTCGCCCAACCCAAGAGCGCGCTCATGGCCATCGAGGAGCGCGAGCCCGGCGCAGACGCGGTGGCGGTCACCGTGGTCGCCAAGGGGCTGCTCCAGGGGGTCGAGCTCGGCGCCGCGGTCGCCGAACGCGACCTGAGCAGCGAGGTCACCGCCGGCGAGAACAAGGGCAAGACCCTGACCCATCACTGCACCGTGCGTGGGTTCGCGGCGGCGCCGCTGAACCAGAAGGACGTCGGCGAGTCGCCGGTCGGCAAACAGGCGGGGATGATCACCGTGCGCCAGACGATCGCGGTGCCGATCCCGGAGGGCGTCGACCGCGACAAGGCCCAGGTGGTCGTGTTCCTCCAGGATCCGACGACCATGCGCGTCATCGCAGCGCACGGCACGCCGCTGATCGCCGCCGACGAGCAGCCCGCAGCCGGAGCGGACGACGCCGGGGAGGCGACGGACGCCGAGGCGCCGGAGGCCGCTCCCGCCCCGTGAACGCGGTGGCGACTCTTGC
>JBEPXK010000135.1:0-8975 GCA_041641915.1 Planctomycetota bacterium | reverse complement strand
CCGGGCGCCCACGCAGCTGCAGCGGGTCAGCCGGGGCCGCGCCCCGAACAAGACCGCAGAACAGGCACAACAGGAATGCGATCCGATATAACGAACCCATAGCAAGCTCCTGGACGCTTCCACCACGGGGGCTGGTACCCCCATGATCATCAGGTCAACGCGAGAATATCCGGACGGTCGACCGGGCCGTCGGGGCCGTCGACGGTGATCATCGGCCAGTCGCCGGGCTCGGTGACCACCTCGTGGCGGTCGGCCCAGGCGATGATCGTGCCCTCGCTCTTGGTGCCGGTGATACTGGGATTCCACGCGAAGGCCTGGGGCTCGAGTACCGTATGCGAGCAGGTGTCATTGCCGAGATAATCCCGCGTCTCATAACCGGTGGCCCCACCCTGGTGGTGCAGCTTCCACTCTTCGGGGAAACCGGTCGCGGCGTAGGCCTCGCGCCCGGCGCGGAACACCGCTCCGGCGCAGGCTCCGGCGCGGCAGGTCTGATGGAAGGTGGCGTCGACGGTGCAAACCGCGCGATGGCGACGCCGGATCTCGTCGCTCACCGGGCCGAGCTCGACCAGCCGGGTGCAGGAGGCGATCAGGCCGCGCAGGCGTACGCACAACACCAGCATCGCCCGCTTGGCGATCCGCGCGTCGGTGGCGATGGGGTGGCGGTAACGTTCGATCCGCTCGTCGGCCGCGACCATCGATACCGCCGGGAAGCCGCCGCGTTCGACCACCTCGGCGCAGAGCCGGGCGGCGAGCGCGTACTCGCTGGTGCCGCGTTCGAGCGCGCGGGCGGCGGCCTGGATCGCCTCACCAGCGATACGCCCGGCCGTGCGCATGGTCTCGACCTCGTCGGGATACAGCCGCCAACGCAGCGGCGCGATGTCCCCCTCGACGTTGGCGCTGCCGCCGATGCCGTTGTCCGAGAGCAACGTCGCATCGGCACCGAGCAGATCGCTGATCTCGGCGAGCGGGTTGGAGGCGTGCCAGGGGAATTCGCGCACGGCCAGACCGAGCCCCGCGATCTCCTCGGCCTGGACCCGCGGTGATTCGATGTTGTTGCCCAGGTAGTAGGCCTGATCGGGGGTCACCAGTAACGATGACGCACCGAGGTCGCTGGTGTTGCGCACGTGGTTGTCGCCGCCCCCGGTGAGCCAGGCGAAATTCGAGCAGCGGGTGAGCAGAAGGCCCTGGGCCTGGTGTTCGCCCAGCAGCGCGCGCAGTCGTGTCAACTTGTCCTCGAGTGCAGTGCCCATGGTCTTCTCCTTGGCCGCGCTGCCTTGCTTCCTAGCATGTCCGGCCCGGGGTGGTTCTAGGCGCGCGCCCCCCTCGCCGCAAGCGTCGCGCCCGATTTGGAGTCCGGACCATGCGCATCGAATTCTCCTATGACTGGGTCACGCCTTTCGAGATCGACGACGAGAGCCTGATCGGCGTCTACGCGCCGAAACGCTTCGACGAGATCCCCGACCAGCAGGACGTGGTCCTCGACGGCATCGCCAGCCCGATCGGCGCCGGGCGGCTGCGCGACGAGGTCGGCGAGGCCCAGAGCATCCTGATCCTCGCCGACGACGTCTCCCGCCCCACGCCGGTGGCCCGGATCCTGCCGCACGTGCTCGAAGAACTGGCCGCCGCCGGCAAACGCGACGACCAGATCCAGTTCCTGATGTCGCTAGGCACCCACCGCGACATGACCCCGGCCGAGATCGATGCCAAACTCGGCGCCGGCATCCGCGAGCGGTTCGCGGTCTACAACCACCGCTGGGACGACCCCGCCCGCATGACCTGCCTCGGCACCTCGAGCGTCGGCACGCCGATCCTGGTCAACAACATGGTCACCGAGGCCGACTTCGTCATCGGTATCGGCAACATCGTACCCCACCCCGCGGCCGGATTCGCTGGCGGCGGCAAGATCGTCGACCCCGGCTGCGTCTCCGACGAGACCTGCGGCGCCTTCCACTGGGAAAGTGTGAAGTACCCAGCGCGCGAGGTGGTCGGCAAGCGCGACAATCCGATGCTGGCGATGATCGACGAGATCGCGGCCAAGGCCGGGCTCAAGTACATCTTCAACACGGTGATGGACGCGGACAACAACATCGTCCGGCTCGTCGCTGGCCATCCGGTCGAAGCCCACACCGTCGGCTGCGAGGCCGCGGTTGCGGTCTACGGCGTGCAGGTCCCCCGTCCGGCCGACATCGTCATCTGCGATTCGCACCCGGCCGACCTCGAGATGTGGCAGGGGATCAAAGGCCTGTGCACCGCCGACTTGTGCATGGCCGACGACGGCGTGGTGATCATGGCCACCCCCTGCCCGGAGGGCGCGAGCGAGGAACATCCCGAGCTCGAGCGGTACGGCTACCGTAATTTCACGGACACCGAGGAGCTGATCGAACAGGGCCTGATATCGATGGTCGTCGGTCACCACCTGGTCCAGGGCGGGCGGCTGATCGACCGCGCGGCCAAGGTGATCCTGGTCTCCAAGCACATGAGCCGCGAGCTGGTCGAAAAACTCAACTACAGCTACGCCGCGACGATGGAGGAAGCCATCGCCGAGGCGCGTCGCCTCAAGGGCGCCGACGCTTCGGTCACCGTGCTGCAGTGTGCGGCCGAGCTGTTCCCGGTCGTCGGCTGAGCCGCTGACCGCACGCTCCCGCCGGGATCAAAAGCTGTAGCTGCCCGCGATCCCGTCCGGGTCGTCCTGCGCGCTCAACGCGCGACGGATCTCTGCGTCGAGCGCGCTGGCCTCGGCGGGATCGAGCGCGGCATCGTCGCGGTGGACGTAGAGCACGTCGCGCGAGATATCGCCCTGGATGAACACGCGCGCGAAGGCGATGCCCAGCCCCCGCTGACCGATGAGCCGACACAGGCGGGTGAGGATGCCCGGGCGGTCCTTGACCGCGACATCGAAAACCGTGACCCCGGGCGTGAGCTCCTGATCGTGCCGGACCTCGACCGTGTCAAAGCCACTGTCGGCCGGGCTGCCCTGGGCGCTGATGAATCGCGGGCCGCGCGTGATCGCCGCGGGATCGAAGCCCTCGGCCACTGCCCTGCGCATCGACTCCGCCAGGGTGCGGGTGGCCTCCTCCTCCTCGACCCGGCCGGGTACCGGGTGGGTCAGGGTGTAGCCGTGGAGCGCCAGACCGGTGCCGGTGGTCCAGGTCCGCGCGCCGGTGACGTTGTAGCCGCGAGCGGTGATCGCGCCGGCGAGATCGGCCAGCAGCATGGTCGCATCGCGCATCGCACAGGTGAGCTCGAGCGCGTCGGCGCGCACTGTCGTCGCGACCGCGAAGCCCGCTTCGCGCGCCTGTTCGAGCAGACGGTAGTGCGTGACCACCTCGTCGGTATCGACCTGGTAAGGGTAGTTTTCCGGCGCGCTGTCGAGGAACACCGCCGCCTGCTCACCGGCGATGCCGGCATGCTCGAGCGCGCGGCGCAGCGCCTGGCGTCGCGAGGGCACCGGCTCGTCGCGCAGGTGGGCGTGGACGGTGGCGAAGAGATCGTCGAGCAGTTGTTCCTGCCACCGCGCCACCGTGTGCGGGCCAACGGCGCGCATGTCGCAGTTGGTCAGCAGGTAGAGCAGCTCCAGGCGATCGGCCGATCCGACCGCGTTCGCGAGTTCGCAGACCAGTCGTGGATCGTGGATGTCGCGCATGCGCGAGGCATCGGAGAGGATCAGGTGCTGCGCCACCAGCATGTAGACCAGATCCTCCTCCTCGTCGCCGAGGCCCAGCCGCGCGGCCACCCGCCGAACCATCAACGCGCCACGTTCGGCGTGACCGCCGCCCATCACCTTGCCGGCGTCGTGCAGCAACAGCCCGAGCACCAGCAGGTCGGGATGGGGCGCCTCCGCGAGCACCCGGCTCAGATGGCCCCGGCCGGGGTCCTCGTTGCGCGCGAGCGCATCGAGCAGGCCGATGGCGATCAGAGTGTGCTCGTCGACGGTATAGGCGTGATAGCTGTTGAACTGCATCAGGCAGGTGGTGCCACCGAATTCCGGCAGGTAGGCGCCGAGCAGACCGCTGGCGTGCATGTCGCCGAGGATCGGACGCACCCGCCCGATATCACCGAGCACTTCACGGAACAGCGACGCGCTACGTGGGCAACGCCGGTCCTCGCTACTCAGGCGGTGCAGATTACGGCTGATTTCGCGCTGCAGCTCGAGGCTGACGCGCAGCGAGCGCCGTTGTGCGGTGCGGAACATCGCCATCAGCCGTGCGAACAGGCCCGGCTGGGTCCACAGCTCGCGATCGCGCAGGTAGACCAGATTATTGACGGCCGAGAAGTGCGCGTCGACCCGGCGGCGCGTCTTGATCGCGATCCGGCGCCGGCCGAGTTTGCCCAGGTCGAGCATGCGCGACATGCTCAGGCGGACCATCCGGTCGACCTCGCGCACGCCGGCATAGTGCCGCCGCATCATGTGTTCGACGCCACGCAGGTGCGCGCCGGGCGCGTAGCCGAGCTGCTCGGCGAGGAAGACCTGGTCGGTCAGCCGCAGCACGTCCTGCTTACGCCCGTGGCGGAAATGCAGCAAGGCCCGCAGACCGAGCAGGTGATCGTTGACGCCGTAGAGGCGCTGGATGTCCTCGCGCGACATCACGCCGAGATCGCGCAAACGATGCAGGTTCGCCTCGCCGTAGATCACGTTGGCCGCGTGACGCAGGAACTGCATGTCGCGCAGGCCGCCGGGGTTGGATTTGATGTCGGGCTCGAGCGCGTACAGGCTGTCGCCGGTCTCCTGGCGCCGCACGGTGATCGCCTCGACGTGGTGGCGCAGGAAGGGCACCGTCGCCTTGCGGCGCAGACGCTCAACGGCATGCGACACAGCTTCGCCCACCGCCGCCTCGCCGCGCAGGCTGCGCCGATCGAGCAGGGCCGAGGCGGTAACGAAGTCGTTGCGGATGATGCGGTCGAGCTCTGGCAGCGCGCGCATGCTCGCGCCAACGTCGAAGCCGACATCCCACAGCAGCGTCTGCAGCTCGGCGTTCATCGTACGCAGCGCCTCGGGGATCGGCGCATCGAGCGCGACCACCAACAGGTCGATATCGCTGCCCGGCGCGAGTTCGGCCCGGCCGTAACCGCCGAGCGCGAGCACGGCACAGCGCTGCCACAGGTCCTCCGACACCTCGGCCTTGGCGCAGGCGCGATCGATCAAGGCGTCGACCAGCAGGTCGGTCACGCCGGTCAACGCCACCGCCACGTCGAGCCCGGTGATCTCGTTGATGGTCTCGATCTGCAGCCGGGCGATGCGCTCGGACTCGCGCGTGCGCAGCTGCTTGACCAGCGCCACCGCCTCCTGCCGGGGCAGCTCGCCCACCGGCTCCAGATCGCGCTTCAAGCCGCCGACGTCATCCACGGCGTAGGGCCTGCGCGTCTCCAACATGATCGCCTCCTCGCCTCACGGCGCCCCCCGGCGTCTGGTGCAGGATAGGCCGGGCACCGGAGTGGGCCACCGCCGATCACGCCCGCTTCGACCGCCCCGCGCTTGCCTCGCAACGCCGGCACCCAGGCTCCGGAACATGCCCGCCGCCCTGACGATCGTACCGCTGGATCGCGCGCCGGATTGCAGCTGGACGGTGCCCGGCTCCAAGAGCATCACCAACCGGGCCCTGGTCCTCGCTGCGCTGAGCCCAGGCGAGACCCTGCTCACCGGCGCGCTGCTCAGCGACGACACCCGCCACATGGCCGGAGCCCTGCGCGCCTTGGGCATCGGCGTGGAGATCAGCGCGCCGGATCGCATCCTCGTCGACGGTGGGCGCGACCGTCTGCGGCAGCCGGCGGAACCGCTGTTCATCGGCAACAGCGGGACCTCGGTCCGCTTCCTCGCCGCGCTCGCCTGTCTCGTGCCCGGCACGGTCGAACTGGTCGGCGACGCCCACATGCAGCGGCGACCGATCGCCGATCTGGTCACGGCCCTGCGCTCGCTCGGGGTGCGCGTCGACTGCCCCAGTGGCTGCCCCCCGCTGCGCATCCACGGTGGGAGCCTGCCCGGCGGACGGGTCGCCATCCCCGGCACCCGTTCGAGTCAGTATTTCTCCGCCCTGCTGCTCGCCGGTTGCGCCGCCGACGCGCCGCTGGAGATCGAGATCCTCGGCGAGCTGGTCAGCCGGCCCTACGTCGCGATGACCGCGGCGATGATCCGCGACTGGGGCGGGCAGGCGACGCTCGCAGACGATCGGCTGCTGGTCACCCCGGCGATCCCGCGCCGCGAGCGCTACGCGATCGAGCCCGATGCCACCGCGGCGAGCTACCCCCTCGCCGCGGCCCTGGTCACCAAGGGCCGCATCCGCGTCCCGGGCCTGGACGCCGCCGCGCTCCAGGGCGACGTGGCCTTCGCACCCGTGCTCGCACGCACCGGGGCCACGCTCACCGCCGACGACCAGGGGCTGATGCTCGACGCCCGCGATTGCCCCCGACCGCAGGGCATCGAGGTCGACATGCATCACATCTCCGACACGGTCATGACCCTCGCCGCGATCGCACCGCTGCTCGCCGGTCCGACCACCATCCGCAACGTGGCCAACATCCGCATCAAGGAGACCGACCGGCTCCAGGCCACGGTGAACGAGCTCGAGCGTCTCGGCCAGCAGGTCGAACACGGCGCGGATTGGCTGCGGATCGAACCGCGCCCCCTGCGCCCGGCCACCATCGACTGCTACGCCGACCATCGTATGGCGATGAGCTTCGCCATTCCCGGACTCGCCTGCGCGGGCATCGCCATCGCCGATCCCGACTGCGTCGCCAAGACCTACCCCGGTTTCTGGGCCGACCTGCGCCGGCTCTACGCCGCCGTCGGTCAGGAAGCGCCCTGGTGAGCCTGCGCATCATCGCCGGCGCCTGGCGCCAACGCCGCATCACCGCGCCACCGGGGCGTTCGACCCGCCCGCTGCCCGATCGCATCAAGCAGAGCCTGTTCGACTGGCTCGGCCAGCGCTGCGATGGCTGGCGGGTGATCGACTGCTGCGCCGGCAGCGGCTCGTTCGGCTTCGAGGCCGCCAGCCGCGGGGCGGCCGCGGTGACGCTGATCGAATGCGACCCGGAGGCCTGCGCGCTGCTCGCGCGCAACCGCGCCGCCCTGCCCGGAGCCCACGAATCCTGCCACATCCGCCGCGCCGATGCCGTCACCGCCCTACCCGAGCTCGGACCCTGCGACCTGGTCTTCGCCGACCCCCCCTTCCCCTGGTACGCGACCCAGCGCGAGCGCCTCGCTGAGCTGATCGCCGCCGCCGGCAACGCGCTCGCCGCAGACGGCCGCTTGCTGCTGCGCGGCGAACGCGGCCAGGATCTTCCTGCCCCGCCGGGTGGGCTGATCGAAGCCGAACGCCGAGCCTACGGCCGCAGCTGGGTCAGCCTGCTGCGCCGCGCTTGAGTCGCCGTCGCGCCCACGGCCCGGCCAGCGCGGCATAGACCACGCCGCCGAGTGCCACCGCCGCGGCCAGCCGCAGCGCGTGCATCCCGGTACCCGCGCTGGCCGGCACCCTCCACCACCACAGCAACAGATGCACCGCCAGGCCCAGAGCCGCGGCGGCGAGCAGCGGCACCAGCGCCGCACCCGGATCGAACAGCTGCCCGGTGCCGCGCCGCGCCAGTTCACGGATCGAGGCGAGACTGGCGAGTACCCCGGTGATCACCGAGGCCAACACCAGGCCCGATTCGCGCAGCGGCGTATGCACCAGCACGAGGTTGAGCACCAGATTGAGGCCGACCGCCGCGAGTGCGATGCGCAGCGGCCAGCGCTGATCGAGATGGGCGAGGAACACCCGCAACAGCAGCATGTTCAAGGCCAGCGGCAGCACCCCGGCGGCGAAGATGCGCGTGGCGAGCACGGTACGGTCGGCGAGCGCGACGTCGTAGGAACCGGCCTGGAACAGCGCGCGCACCAGCGGCTCGGCTACCACCAGCAGGCCGACGCTGGCCGGGATCAGCCAGAAGGCGAGGATGCCGGTGCCGCGGCGCAGGACCGCGCCGGTCGCGGCGTAACCCTCTACCGCCGCGCGGCTGAGTTCAGGATAGATCGCGGTACCGGTGGCGTGGCCGACAAGCGCGAGCGGAAACTGCAGCAACCGGTTGGCGAAGTAGAGCACGCTGACCGCGCCAACGGCGGTCGGCTCCAACCGGGTGACCAGCGCGTAGGCGATCACGCTGTCGAGCAACGTGTTGAGCTGATGCATACCGGCACTCAGCAACGTCGGGGCGAGCGCCGAGCGCAGGTCGCGCAGCGCGGGGGTGCTGGCCGTGGCCAGCGGCGGCACCCCGCCGGTGCGCGCGAGCGCGACCAGATGCGCGCCGGCCTGTAGGACCCCGGTCAGCAACACGGCGTAGGGCAACACCATCACATCACGCCAGATCAGCACCGCGGTGATCAGCACCAGGTTGAGCACCACCGGCGCCGCCGCCGGCACCCAGAAATGCGAGCGCACCTGCAACGCGCCGGCGCAGATGCCCGCGAAGCAGATGAACACCAGATAGGGCAGCTGTGGCAGCGCCAGGACCGCGACCACCGCCGTGCGTGGCGCGGCGATCGCCGCGAGCACGCCGGCGAGGATCATGCCCGCGCCGGCCAGCGCGCCGAGCAGCAAGGCCAGGCGGGTGAGCACCAGCCCGGCGAAGGCCTCGCCGCCGGCCGGATCCTGCGCGCGCGCCCGCAGATAGCGCGGCACGAAGGCGCTGGCGAGCGCACCCTCGCCGAACAAGCGGCGGAACAGGTTGGGGATCTGGAAAGCGAGGATGAAGGCGTCGAGCAGCACTGAGCCGCCGAAGGACACCGCCAGCAGCCGGTCGCGATACAACCCCAGGACCCGGCTGGAGAGCGTCCAGCCGCTGAGTGTGAACATTCGCCGCCACAAGCGCATGGGCCGAGAATCGATGGCAGCCCGCTCTTTGCAAGATGAGCTCATCTCTTGGGGTTCTATCAGAGGGGGCGCTGCCCCCTCGCGCGCTCACGCGCGTCCCAGCTGCGCTTGCTCCTCGCTTCGCTGCGGGGCTGC
>JBEPXK010000134.1:0-9015 GCA_041641915.1 Planctomycetota bacterium | reverse complement strand
CGGCCGGGTCGGCGCCGCCGGCGAGGCGGTCCATGGCTGCGTTGAGCAGCGCGTCGACGTGTTCGTTGCCGCGGACTCCGGCGTGGCCCTTGACCCAGTGCCAGGTGACGGGATGGCGGGCCATGAGTTCGTCCAGGCGTTTGAGCAGGTCGACGTTCTTCAGCGGGCCATCCTTACGCTTCCAGCCGCGTCGCTTCCACCCGGGCATCCAGGTCTTGCAGCAGTCGACGAGATATTTGGAATCGGTGTGGATGGCGATCGCCGTACCCTCCTTGCGCAGCGATTCGAGCGCGCGGATGGCGCCGGTCATCTCCATGCGATTGTTGGTGGTCTGGCGTTCGCCCCCGGCGCGTTCGAGCGCCTTGGAGGTCCGCGGGTCGATCAGCAGGAAGGCCCAGCCGCCGGGGCCGGGATTGCCGCGGCAACCGCCGTCGGTGTAGCAGAGCAGGCTCATCGGCGCGAGCTTGTCGGCGCTGGCCGGGGCGCAAGCCCGGCGGTGCATCGTCAGGGCGGTTTCGCTGGAGTGATACGGGCAGATGAGCATCATATGCAGGTTGCGGTTGCCGGGAGCCGAGATCAGTCATCGGCTTCCGGCGTTTCCCCCGTTATCGCCCGACGACCCCATGCAGCAGCGCGACGCAACCCAGCAGGATCCCCCTCACATCCGGTGCCTGGCCGGACCCGCCGCCGGTCGGACCTTCCGCCTGCGTGCGGAGCGCCCGGTGTGTCTGGCGGTACGCAACCGTGGTGGCGCGGAGGGCTCGCTGGAGTTCCGGCAGGAGGCCGGAGCCTGGGTGTTCCGCAATCGCGCCGGCCTGTCATCGACGATCAACGGCGAGGCGCTCAACCGGGCGATTCTCGCCGATGGCGATACCATCCGCGTCGGTCCGATGGAATTCCGCGCGGTGTTGCCCGCTCCGGACAGCGGTCCGTTCCAGGTCGATACCAGCTCCCTGCCCGAGGTCGATCCGAGCGAGGCGGTCGCTGGCTCGGGCCGGCCGACCGAGAAGCTCACGCCGGGCCAGGCGGACAATGCCGAGGGTGAAGAGGGTGAGAGCGCGGGCGCGTTGCGCTCCAGCCGACGTATCAGCGCTTCGCGCGAGGCGGTGGTGCTCGAAGACGAGGACCGGCCATCCAAGGGCCGGTTGATGCAGAAGGTCGGCCGGGCCCTGCGCCGACGCGACAAACGCGAAGAGCGCCTGGAGCGGCTGCGCGATGACCGGCGTCGTCTGCTGCAGGCGCTGGGGCGCCTGGCCCTGGAACGGGTCGGCGGGTTCGGCCTCGATCGCCGTTTCCTGCCGCGCTTGTGCGCCGGAGAGACGCTCACCGTCAGTCTTGGGGATCTCGATCCGGGCGAGCTCGAGCGCTACCGCGTCCACTGCGATCATCTCAAGTGCCTCGATATCGAGATCGAGGCGCTGTGTCACGAGTTGGGCCTGGGGCCCGACGTCGACGGGTTCACGGCCCCCGACCCGCTGCCCACCGAGCAGTACGCCCGGGCCGAGCGCGCCTTCCGCGCATCCGACGCGATGCCGACCGACGATCTCGCGGGTCTGGCGGAGGAGCTCGCCGAAGAAGAGGAGTCCGCAGCCGGCGACGACGGGCCCACCGACGGGCCCACCGATGGGCCCACCGACGGGCCCCAGGGCCAGATGCCGGGTCGTTCGGCGATGTCCAGCGGTCGGCGTCGGGCGCGGCGGCGGCGGCGCTGAGCCGGGGCGCGTTCGCGCGGCGCCGGGGCTGTGCAGGCCCGCGCGCCGCCGGCGGTAAGTCACGGACGCGCCCGTGCGTCCTCCTCGGCGGATGGCCGATTCCGGGCCACCCGGGCGCCGGTCGAAGCCCGCCTGTTGCGGCTGGCAATCGGCGTTCCTCGGGCATACTCAGCGTTCCGATTCACGAGGATATCCATGCCACAGGACCAACGCCCCGGCCGCCAGAACCTGCCGCCGGGCAAGCAATCGGGCAAGCCGCCCCCGCCCAAGCAGCGGGGCCTGATGCCGGTCGCCCTGGCCTTCCTTGGACTGCTGCTCTTCGTGCTGTGGCAGACCGCCAGCGACCAGGCCGAGCCCATCTCCTGGGACGCCATGCTGCTGGACATCCGCGAGGGCAAGGTCGACACGCTGGTCAAGGGACGCACCGCGCTGATCGCCACGATCAAGGACGAGCGCCACCAGGACCGCCGCTTCAGCGCCGATTACCCCTACGGCAAGCCGCCGCTCGAAGGTGTCGAGAACCAGGAACTCGATGCGGCGATCGCTGCCGCCAAGGCCAAGGGCCACGACATCACCACCAAGGGCGTGCCGCCGCCGAGCATTTGGAGCGGTCTGCTGCCGCAGCTGGTGATCCTGCTGCTGGTGATCCTGGCGTTGTATTTCCTCGTTTTCCGCCGCATGGGCAGCGGGGGCGGGGTGCTGAGCTTCGGCAAGAGCCGGGCGATGCTGATCGCCAAGGGCAAGACCTCGCGCTCGTTCAAGGATGTGGCGGGCATCGACGAGGCCAAGGAAGATGTCGAGGAGCTGGTCGAATTCCTGCGCGAGCCGCGCAAGTTCCAACGCCTGGGCGGTCGTATCCCCAAGGGCGTGCTGCTGGTCGGCCCCCCCGGCACCGGCAAGACCCTGCTCGCCCGCGCCATCGCCGGCGAGGCCGACGTGCCGTTCTATTCGATCTCCGGCTCCGACTTCGTCGAGATGTTCGTTGGCGTCGGCGCCTCGCGCGTGCGCGATCTGTTCGTCCAGGCCAAGGACAACTCGCCCTGCATCATCTTCATCGACGAGATCGACGCGGTTGCGCGGCGTCGCGGTGGGGGCTATTCCTCCGGTGGTCACGACGAGCGCGAACAGACCCTCAACGCCATCCTGGTCGAGATGGACGGCTTCTCCTCCAACGAGAAGGTGATCGTGATCGCGGCGACCAACCGGGTCGACGTGCTCGACCCCGCCTTGCTGCGCCCGGGCCGTTTCGACCGCCACATCCACGTCGACCTGCCCGATATCACCGGCCGGGAGGAGATCCTCCAGGTCCACTCGGGCAAGGTGAAGCTCGGCCCGGAGGTCGAGCTGTCGACCGTCGCCCGCGGAACGCCCGGCTTCTCCGGCGCCGACCTCGAGAACCTGATCAACGAGGCCGCCCTGCACGCCGCGCGCCACAGCCAGAGCTGCATCCATCAGCTCGACCTGGAATACGCCCGCGATCGCGTTGCCTTCGGTCGCGAGAAGAAGCGCGGCAGCAAGGCCGTCCCCGAGGAGGAACGGCGGATGACCGCCTTCCACGAAGCCGGGCACGCGATCATCCAGCAGCTGCTGCCCGAGGTCGACGACCTGCACAAGGTGACCATCGTGCCACGGCGCGGGATGGGCGGAGCGACCTTCAGTCTGCCGGATGACCGGCGCAGCATCAGCCGGCGCAAGATGCTCGGCATGATCTGCGTCGCCATGGGCGGCCGCGCCGCCGAGCGCCGTTTCTGTGACGACATCACCGCCGGCGCGCGCCAGGATATCGCCCAGGCCACCGACATCGCGCGCAAGATGGTGCTCGAGTACGGTATGTCCGAGAAGCTCGGCCCGATGCGCTACACCACCGATGTCCAGGGCCTGGCCGGGCCCGAGCAGTCGATCGATGTGAGCGAGGGCACGCGGCATGAGATCGACCGCGAGGTCCGTCAGCTGCTCGATAGTCAAGAGGAGCGGGCCGAGGGCATCCTCGGTCAGCACCACGACGTGATGATCAAGCTCTCCGATGCCCTGCTCGAGCACGAGACCCTGACCGCGAGCCAGGTGCAGATCCTGCTCGAAGGCGGCCTGATCGAGCCGCGGACCCCGACCACCATGCTGCAGAAGCAGCAGGTCGACGCCGCCGACGACGCGGCCGATGACGCGGCGATCGACGGAACGCGGTTGGGCGACGCTGGCGCGGGCGGCTTCGAACCCAGCCCGGCCTGACCCGGCGCCAGCGGGGAGTGACGGGGCGGCGTCCGCTGATCGCGGGTGCCGCCTTGTCGTCATCGTCGCTCCCGGTATGCCGATCGTTTTCAGCGACCATCGGGGAGCCGCCATGATCCGCACCGCCGACATCAGGGATTACCTTGCGCTCAAGCGCGCCATCGCCGCGGAGGTCTTCGCACCCGATTCGGCTTTCCAGCCCTCGCGCCGCGAGCTGAGCGAGGGCCTGGCCCGCGACATCGAGGTCAACGACGAACAGTGGTCCTATTCGGCGGGCCAACGGGGCTACGTCTTCACCAATCCGCGGCGCCGCTTCAGCGTGGTCATCAGCGATGACCGTGAGGCCAACGACTACTTCACCTCCGATGAGTTGGCGCGCTATCTCCAGTGTTACACCACCACCGAGAACATCACCGATCTGCTGGTCGACAACTGGTGCGCCAAGGCCTGTCGCGACGGGCTGCTCGAGCGCCGGGGACCGACCCGGGTCGCCTATCGTCTCGCCCGCTGAGCCGACGATCCGGGTCAGGCCCCGGTATTTGGCGCTGGCCGGGGTCCAGGCCGGATCTACCATCCCTGCCATGAGCGAACCCGCTACCTCGCCGTCGTCTGCCGCAGCAACCGGATCTGCTGACCGGAACAAGGCCGCTGCAACGGACTCCGGATCGGGGGCGGCCTTCACCGTGCGCCAGGTGATCGGGATCATCCTCTGTGTGGCCGCGCTGGCCTGTGGCATCGCGCTGAGCCAGGCGACGACGTGGGGCGCCGTCTGGCTGCTGCGGATCCTCGCTGGCGGCTGCGCCCTCGGCGGGGCTTGGCTCCAGTTGGTCGGCCGGCGCGCAAGCCGGCAGCTGCTGGTCGCGGCGGCGGGCCTGGGGCTCGGCGTGTTGGCTTTCGGGGCGCTGCACTGGATCTGGCTCGGCTATCCGGCGTTGGGTGCCGGTTGCGGCGGCGTCTGCGCCTGGGGCTATGCCCGCCGCGCGCGGGCGACCTGGTTCACCGCTGCACTGATCTGCGCGGTCTACGGTGTCGCCGCCGCCGCCGGCCTGTTGCGCTGCTACCGCCATGCTGCCGGTGGCGAGGTGTGGATCCTCGCCCAGGGCCTGGGGACGATCTGGGTCGGCTGGTCGGTGACCCAGTTCCGCCGGGCAACAGGCGGGGACCATCGGCCCCAGACCGCCACGGCCGGGACGGATGAGCAACGCAGCGCGACCGACGCCGGTCACCTGCGCGGGATGATGGTGCGCATGAGCGGACGCTTCTGCATCATCACCGGGATATTCCTGCCCTATCTCGCGTTGCTGCTGGCCGCGATCGGCCGCGACGCCTAGCCGGCTCACTGCGGATCGGGCTCTACCGTGTTCGCCGGCACCCGGGCGCTGACCGAGGTGCCGAGCATCTCCAGGTTGACGATCAGGTCGGCCTGGCCACGGCGGCGCTTGATCACCCCCTCGAAGCCGGCGAAGGCGCCGCGGCCGAGCCGGATCCGTCGTCCGGGTACCAGTTCGGGGCGGACCAGCAGCGGCGGCGCTTCGATGTCGGGGCGGTCGAGCAGGGTGATCAGGGACTTGAGCTCACGGGCCAGTCCGCCCGGATCGGGGACGTCGAGCACGCTGAAGACCTTGTCGGTGCGCAGGATGTCGATGCGCCGCTCAGGGCCGGCGTTGACGAACAGGTAGCCCGCGAGCAGCGGCACCAGGCTCTTCTGGTAGCCTTTGCCGGGGTAGTGGCGCAGCCGTTCCTCGTAGAAGATCAGGCCGGGGATGGCGAGCGCCTGGAGGCGATCGATGAGCACCTTCTCCATGCGGGAGTTGGTGTAGAGCACCGTCCACGGCTCGTCGGGCAGCTCCCGGACCAGGTCCGGGGGCCAGGCCTGGATACGGGTGCGGACGGGCTTGCGCGGTGGGCGGCGGCGATCATCGGCGGCCATGCGGTCTCGTCCGGCGGCGGTGTTGGACACAGCGCGAGCTCGGCGTCATTTTCACTGCGCGCGAGACTAGGGTTTGCTATGATGCGCGCAAGCGCATGAGCGAGTTCGATCCCGACCCCCTACGTAGCATGCCCGTCTGCCTGACGGTGTCCTCGATGGACAGCACCGGTGGCGCCGTGGCCCAAGCCGACCTGAAGACCTTCACCGCGCTGGGCACCTACGGCGCCGGGGTGATCACCAGCCTGGTCGCCCAGGGCTTCACCCGGACCTGCGACGAAATCCCCATCCGCGACGCCTTCGTCCGCGAGCAGCTCGAGTCCGTCGACGAGGCGCTCGAAATCAACGCGGTCAAGGTGGGCCATTGCCCCACCTCGGGTATCATCCGCATCGTTGGGCGTTGGCTGCGCCAGCGCAAAGGCATTCCGGTGGTCATCGACCCGGTGATGGTGACCAAGGCAGGGATCCCGCTGCAGCAGCCCGAGGTCATCGTGGCGATGCAGGAGGAGCTCCTGCCCATCGCCACGGTCATCACCCCCAACCGCTTCGAGGCGGCGCAGCTGACCGGCAAGGAAGAGGTGCTCAGCCGCGAGGACATGGCCGCCGCGGCGGAACAGCTGTTCGAGACCTACGGCTGTCCGACGGTGGTCACCGGCGGCGGGTTGACCGACGAGAACATCGACGTGTTCCACGGTATCGACGGCGGGTGCGAGTTTCCCGCGGCGGTGATCGAGCGCGGGGTGAAACCCTTCGGCGCCGGCGACACCTACTCGGCTGCGTTGTGCGCGCTGTTGGCGCGGGCCAACGACCTGCGCGAATCCATGATGGCCGCGAAGAGCTACGTCCGTTCGCTGATCGCCGAATCGCCGATCATCGCCCGGCGCAAGGCCGGCTCTCAGGGCTCGCCGAACCCGATCAGCCACTGCATTGCGGTCGATTCGCTGGCCCGGGCCGACGGGATGGGCGCCACCGCCACCGGCATCTATCGCGCACTTGGCGATCGGGACCGCTGATCCATCGATGCCGTCCATAACGTCAGGAACCCGGCCGTGCGGCCGGGTTCCTCGTTGGTCGGGCGACCGGTTCCGGCTCAGCCCTCTTGGTCGGCGTCGCCGGGTGCCTGGACCGAGACCACTTCCACATCGAAGTGCAGGCTCTGGCCGGCGAGGGGGTGGTTGGCGTCGGCGACCACGCTCTCGTCGTCGGTGGTGACCACGGTGTAGAGTGCGCCCTGGTCCTCCTTGGTCGGATGCGGGCCCTGAAAGCGCACGCCCTCGGAGATCTGTGAGCGGTCTTCTTCCGGGAACGCCTCCTTGGGGATGCGCACCAGCAGGTCATCCTCGCGCTGGCCGTAACCCTCTTCGGGGGCCACGTCGACCTCGACGCGCGAGCCGGCTTCCTGGCCTTCCAGAGCCTTCTCGAGCCCGGGAATCATCTGGCCGGTCCCATGGGTGTAGGTCAACGGCGCGTTGCCCTTGCTGCTGTCGACCTCCTGGTCGCCGACGGTGAGGGTATAGTGGATCGAGACAGTGCTGTCTTTGGTGATCGCCATGGAAAGGCTCTCCGGAGGATATGGACTGCGGACGAGCGCAACCTCCCGAGCTTCTCGGCGCGGGCGTCGCTGGCATCCGTGCAGTCGGGGGAACACGGTGGAGGGACGCCGGGCGGCGCCGCCACGATCCCCGACCATGGGCGCTGAGGACCGGGCCGCAACCGTCGGTCATGTCGTCAGTCGCCCGGATAGTCGTAAGTCATCTCTAAATCGGGACTTGCCGTTCGCGGCATCGCGGTGCGCGCGGCGGCGTTTGTCTACACCGGCGTGTAGCAGGGAGCCCCTGTACTCGGCGCCGCCCTCGCCGCCCCGGTTGACCGGCGGCTCCCACGGCCATGCTCCCGTCTCTTCGGAGGGCGATATGATCCGTGCCTGTGTCATCGGTGCCGGCGGTTTCGGCGGGGCCAACATCATCGAACTGCTGGTCGGCCATCCCGAGGTCGAGATCGCCGCGCTGGTCGACGTCGACGGCGTCGGTGCGCCGATCAGCGCGAAGCACCGGCACCTCGCCGGCTTCTGCGATCTGGCGGTGCGCGCGCCCGATGCGCTCGACTGGAGTGGGGTCGATGTCGCCTTCAGCGCCACCCCCGACGGGGTCGGCATGAAACTGGCCCGCGACTGCCGCGCGGCCGGGGTCAAGCTGATCGACTACAGCGGCGACTTTCGTTTCGGCGCGGCGCAGACCTACGCCGAGTACGCGCGCCGCATCGGGCGCGAGCCGGAGCACGCCGCCCCGGAGCTGCTCGACCAGACGACCTATGGTCTGGCCGAGCTGCATCGCGAGGCGCTTACGGCTTCGCCGATCGTCGGCAATCCCGGCTGCTTCGCCGTATCGACGATCCTCGGCTTCGCCCCGGCGGTGCAGGCCGGCCTGGTCGATCCGGCCAGCCTGATCGCCGACGCCAAGACCGGCGTCTCCGGCGCGGGGATCAAGCCGAACCAGACCTTCCACTATCCCCTGCGCTACGAAAATATGAACGCCTACAAGATCGGCGCGCACCAGCACTGCATGGAGATCGAGCACGAACTCGGCCTGCTCGCCGGGGCGCCGCTGTGCGTGACCCTGACCACGCAGGTGGTCCCACTCTGTCGTGGCATCATGACGGTCTGTTACGGCCAGCTGCGCGACCCCGGCCTGAGCGCGGATCAGGCCCTGGCTGCCTACCGCGCTTTCTACGCCGATGACGGTTTCGTGACCGTGGAGGCCCCGGGCGTTCCGGTGAGCAACAACGATGTGCGCGGCTCCAACCGGTGCGTGCTCAGCGTCAACGTCGACGAGCGCACCGGCCGCCTGCTGGTGGTCAGCCACATCGACAACCTGATGAAGGGCCAGGCCGGCTCGGCGTTGCAGAACATGAACCTCATGTTCGGCCTCGACGAATCCACCGGCCTGCGCCGCCCGCCATTCTATCCCTGAATAGCTGCCCAGGTGGTCTGTCTCCAGCAATCCTGAAACATATGGCTTCCTTCAGAGGGGGCGCTGCCCCCTCGCGCCTTCGTCGCGTACCCCCACGGCCTCGGTCGGGGTTCGCGGCCTCCGGCCGCGTTTTCTGCGGGCCTACGGCCCATTTTCGCAGAAAACCACCCCTCGGTCGGCC
>JBEPXK010000133.1:0-9026 GCA_041641915.1 Planctomycetota bacterium | reverse complement strand
TCGATCCTCCACTCGTTGTGGTGGGCGGTGATCACACTGACCACCGTTGGCTACGGCGATGTCTATCCGGTGACCGTGGGCGGTCGTCTGTTCACCTTCGGCATCCTGCTGGTGGGCATCGGCGTCATCGCCCTACCCTCCGGCCTGTTCGCCAGCGCGCTGTCGCGAGCGCGGGAGATCAGCCTCGACCATCCCGAGGCTTCGCCGACCGAGATCAACGCCGTGATCGCCGACGAACTCGACCCGGAGATCCGCCAGGCGGTGGTCGAGCGCGATCGGGCGCAGACCTGATAGCACCGGCACGGGTGCTATCATCGACATCGCCGGCGCGGCAAGCATCTTCACAAGTGTGAATCGTTGGGTCCCCAAGCCTCGACGGCCCGGCATGAGCGCGCGCGCCGCGACCTGGGAGCGGAGCCAGGAGGGCAAGACGTAGGGGACGACGGGCTCAAACGCGCAGGCGCAAGACCTCGCGGCGCTGTGAGTTCGTGAGATCGGCGTCGCGTTCCCGGGAGATGCCATCGGCGAGCCAGGCATGCGCCGACGCTTCGGTCGCGAAGCTGCGCAGCGACCAGCTCAACGGCGCGCCGGAGTCGATCAACGCGGCCATGCGCTCGCAAGTCGTGTGACCATCTATCACAAGCGCCACCCGCTTGTCGGGCACCTCGAGCGATAGCCGTGCGGCGTCGCGTTGCAGGATCATCCGGGTGGGCTCACCGAGACGCAAGGTGGCCAGAGATTCGCCGCGCACCAGCACTCGCGAGGCTTCACGGAACAGCGGTGCCCGTCGCATCCAGGCCAGGAAGCGCAGGGCTTCGACCCCATCGACATGTTCGCTGAGGACGATTTCGAACAGATCGTTCTCAGCGTCGAAATACGAGATGATCGGCATAGCGGCCCCCTGTGGCGGCGCTCAGGATGTGGTGGCGAGAAAGGAAATTTATGATATGCACCATCGGCGTAGATCACAAGTCAAGATATGACGAATCGGCCGGATCGCGGGCCAACATCACCGCCGCCTGCGCGTAGTCAGGCCCGATCCGGCGCAGCGCCAACCACCATCACCGCCACCCCAGAGGAGCCAGACCCCATGAGCACGACCGACAACCTGAAGGAAGCCTTCGCCGGCGAGAGCCAGGCCAACCGTACCTACCTTGCCTTCGCCAAGAAGGCCGATGACGAAGGCCTGCCGCAGGTCGCCAAGCTGTTCCGCGCCGCCGCCGCCGCCGAGACCATCCACGCCCACGCCCATCTGCGCGTGCTCGGCGGGGTCAAGGACACCGCCACCAACCTCGGCACGGCGATCGAGGGCGAGGGCTTCGAGTTCCAGCAGATGTATCCGAAGTTCGTCACCGAGGCCGAGCAGGAAGGCAACCAGCCGGCGGTGATGACCTTCAAGAACGCCCTCGCGGTCGAAGAGATCCACCACCAGCTCTACTCGGACGCGCGCACGGCGGTGCAGGGCGGCAAGGACCTGCCCGAAACCACCATCCACGTCTGTCCGGTCTGTGGCAACACCGTCACCGGCGAGGTTCCGGGCGCCTGCCCGATCTGCGGTGTGGCCGGTGACACCTTCATGGCCATCGACTGATCCCCGATCGCAGGGGCGCCGGCCACCGGCGCCCCTGCGATCGCTGCGTCCCGGGATGGGGTGCATCCGTTTGCGCCAGGCATTGACCGGGCCGTCGCCCCGCCAGACTCCTTCATCGCGGGACGAACCCCCGATGGAGCGCGTATGCAACGGCCCGATCCAGTGATCCTCGAGCTCGCAGGCACTCCCTTTATCGCGGGGCGCGTGTTCTGCATCGGCTGCAACTACGCCGAGCACATCGCCGAGATGGGTGATGGCGACGACGACCGCTGTGTGGTGTTCACCAAGCCGGCCAGTGCGCTGGTGCCACCGGGCCGTCCGGTGAGGCTGCCGCGCGAACGCGGGGCGGTGCACCACGAGGTCGAACTGGTGGTGGCCATCGGTCAGGCCGGCAGCGAGGTCAGCCGCGAGTCGGCCCGGGCATTGATCGCCGGTATCGGTCTCGGATGCGACCTGACCCTGCGCGATCTTCAGGCCCGACTCAAGCAGCGCGGCCATCCCTGGGACTTGGCCAAAGGCTTCGACGACGCCGCACCGATCGGGCCGTTGAGCGCGCTCGAGCCCGACACCGACCTCGGCGCCATCGAGCTCGCCTGCTGGGTCGATAACGTCCGCCGCCAGCACGGCACCACCGCCGACATGCTGTTCTCGGTCGAACGCCTGATCGAAATCCTCAGCCGGACCTGGCAGCTGCTGCCCGGCGATCTGATCTTCACCGGCACCCCGCCCGGGGTGGGCCCGGTGCAAGCGGGCCAGCGCCTGCGCCTGGTCAGCGAGCAACTCGGCGATCACAGCTGGGAACTGGTCTGAGGCGGCGACCGGCGGTGCGCCGGTTCAGCTCTCGTTCGCCGCCCCGGTCTCGGTCGAGTCGACCAACCGTTTCTTGCTCGCCAGGGCGCGCTCGCCGCGGATCGCGGCCCAGTTGACCATCACCCCCTGCTCCACCAGCTCCCGCGCGCGGGCGATCTCGGGGTTGTCGGCGGTCATCCGGCCGAGGTCGTCCAGGATCTCGCGCGCCCGATCGGCGCGCTCCTCGCGTTGGAGTAACGGCACCGCGTAGCGCAGGAAGCGCACGGCGTTGTTCGCGTCGTCGAGCGCCTCGTAGAGGTTGGCGAGCTGGATCAGCAGGTCGGCGTTCTGGTCGTGACTGGCCACGAGGCTCTGGACCAGACTCAAGGCTTGGTCGTATTCGTTCGCGGCGACCAGATCGTCGACCAGGGCCTGACCCTCCTTGAGCTCCTCCTGGGCGCGACCGGCCCGGCGCAACAGCTCGACCAGCTCATGGCGCGGGGCGAAATCGCTGCGCGCGGCGTGGCGCACGCGTTTGCGCGCGCCATCGATGGCCAGCCCGATGTCCGCGGCCTGGACGGCGAAACGGATGAAATCCTCGAGCACGCGATCGCTCTCCGGATCGCCGCGGTCGAGGGCGACATCGGCCAGATCGCGGCGCGCGACCACGTCGTTGGGGCGCAGGCTGATCAGATCGCCGAGCAGCTCGGCGGCCGTGGCGACGTCGCCCGCGCCGCGCGCAAGGAAGACCGCCCGCCGGAAGTGGTTCTCGGCGAGATCGAACTGGCCCTGGCGGTTGGCGATATCGGCCAGCATGGCGTGCAGGTCGGAGTCGTGGGGATAGAGGCCCAGGCCTTCCTCGCAGGCCGCGCGCGCACCGACCAGATCGCCGGCCTTGCGGGCCGAGCGGACGCAGCCGATCCAGCTCGCGCGCGCCTGACGGTCGCGTTCGAGCACGCTCTGCACCCGGGCCAGGCGGCGCAGTGTCGCCTGCTGATCGCCGCCGAGCTGCAGCATGCGCTCCAGCGTCTCGGCCATGCCGGCGTGGTTGCCTTCCTGCTCCTGCACCTGGAGCATCATCTCGAGCTGTTTGCTCGCGCCGGCGCGGTCTTCGCGGCTCTGGTAGGCTTTGACCAGCCAGGCGTGGTTGGCCTGATCCTCGGGCCGCAGGCGCGCGAGCAGCTCGCGCATCTCGACCTCCAGCTGCTCGGTCGATTCGCGTTCGCTGGCATCGAGGGCGTTGGCGAGGGTCTCGGCGGCGGCGTCGGGACCGTTGTTGGCCACGAGGTGACGCGCGTATTCGAGCGCGATCTCGCAGCGCCCGGGCTGGATCAACAGGATCTGACGCCGGGCCGACATCGCCTCGTCCGCGCGCTCAGTGCCGCTGGCGAGGCGGACCACCACCTCGAGATTGACCAACGCCTCCTCGTCGTTCTGTAGCAGCATCGCCAGGGCCGCGAGCACCTGCGAGCAGCGGATCGGATCGGCGCCCTGTTGCTGCGCTTCGCGCACCGCGACCATCGATTTGTCCAGCTCGTCGCGTTCCTCGTGGTACTGGGCCAGCTGGAACAGGGTGTCGATGCACTCCTCCTGTTCCTCCAGGCGCTGGTAGATCCCCAGCAGCAGGCGGAGAGGCTCCTCCTTGTTCTCGGTCAGCGGCACCGCGCTGCGCAGCGCCAGTACCGCGCTGGCGGGATTGGTGACCTCGAACTCGCCGGCCGCGCGCAGGTAGTCGCGGGCTGCGCGTTCGCTGTCACCCCGTCGCTGGGCCAGTTCAGCCAGAGACTGGAACACCCGGCCACCGCCGGCGCCGAGCTCGACCGCGCGGCGATAGAGCCCTTCGGCATTGCGCGGCTGACCGTTGCGCCGGGCGTTGTCGGCCGCGACCACCAGCTCGTTGCCGTCGGCCATGCGCAGCACGCCGGCGCCCATCAACCAGTCGAGCGCCTGCTGCACCTGCCACGGCGGCAGACAGCTGAGCTCGATGACCGCCCCCACCGGGCGTTCGGCCCGCCAGGCGCCGAGGAAGGCGGCGGCGTGTTGCGGCAACTGTTCGACGAAGCCGCCCTCGCGTACGAGCATGTCCCAGGTCCGGGGCATCTGGCGATCGATCCGCCGCAACTCGTCCTGCCTGCGCATGCTCTCCATCAGCAGGGCGTTCGGCGCCAGGCGAGTGCCCAGGTCGCGCTGGAAGGCGGCCCAGCCGCTGACCTCCGCGTCCATCTGGAAATTGAACGAGATGTCGCTCCAGCCGAGGATCTCGGTGAAGGCCTCCTCGATGCAACAATCCACCGCATCGCGAATCGCGTCCTGGGCGATGTGCCCGCCCTTGAGCAGCCGCTGGGCCAGATTGAGATCCGGCATGGTCGCGGCCTTGTTCACCCCCCAGCGCACGAACTGCTGCGGCGGCGCGATGCGGGTCCAGACCAGGCCATGATAGAGGCTACCGGGCGCATCGGAGACCAACGCGCAGACGCAGCCCTGGTCGAAGAACAGCCGATGGGCGTTCTTGCCGTTGCTCACCACCAGCGCGCCGCTGCGACGCCCCTGGCCGATGGCCTGGACCACATCGGGCAGTTCGATCATTGACAGCAGCGAACTGCTCGAAGCCATGCGTGAACGGTTCATCTCACCGTCGATCCGGATTGGCGGCATGTGGTCGCGAGCGGGATGACCCACAGATCATGGAATCCGACCCTAGCAGGCCGCATCCCGGCCGACAAATCCTTTCCGGGCCCATTCCCCGCCCTGAAGCGCACTGCGTGATGCTCATGGAACTCCGACCACTTCACAGCGCCCCCGCAGCCCGCAGAGGATGTCGTAGGGAATGGTCCGCGCGCGTTCGGCGACTGCTTCGACCGTGATCGTCGCGTCCTCCTGGTGACCGATGAGTACCACCGCATCGCCGGGGACCGGGTCGCGCGGCAGGCCGGTGCAATCGATGATCAGATAGTCCATGGTCACCCGCCCGAGCACCGGGCAGCGCCGGCCCTGGACCAGGACCTCCCCCCTGCCGGAGAGGGCCAGTGGGTAGCCATCGGCGTAACCCACGGGTACCAGGGCGACGGTCGCATCGCGATCCAGCACCGCGGTACGGTTGTAGCTGATGCCGTGACCGGCCGGAAGCCGTTTGACCAGACTGATGCTGCTCACCCAGCGCAGCACCGGCGCGAGGCCGGGGTCGGGCGCACCCGGAGGCACCACTCCGGTAAGCAGCAGCCCCACCCGCACCGCGTTACCGAGTGCCGGGCGCAGCAGTGCGCCCTCGCTGTTGCCGATGTGGACCAGGCACTCCTCCGGCAACTCGCCGAGGCGGTCGAGCACCGCGGCGAAGCTCGCTTCCTGGGCGGCTGCCAGCTCGGCGTCCGGTGCCATCGGGTAATGGGTGCCGAGCCCCGCAAGGCGCAGCGAGGGGGTGTTGCGGATCTCCTCGGCCAGCTCCGGTGCGGCGTCGGGCGGACAGCCGGCCCGGCCCATGCCGGTATCGATGAACAGATGCACCGGTTGGATCCCGTGACCCGCGTGGTGGGCGAATTCGTGTATCTCGTCGCTGGTCGAGCAGCAGACCTCGTAGCCGCTGGCGACCACCGCCGGCCGTTCCTCGGGCAACGGCGACCCGAGCAGGATCACCCGTGCGCCGGGGGCGGCCCGGCGGACCCGGTCGGCTTCGCTCAGGGCAGCGACCGCGATCGCGCTGGCGCCAGCTTCGAGGTAGATCCGGGCACAGCGTTCCAGCCCCAGGCCGTAGGCATCGGCCTTGATCACCGCGACCAGCTGGCGCGGCGCCACCAACGCACAGACCGTGCGCACGTTGTGACGTAGCGCGGCGTAGCTGACCTCGACGCGGTTACGCCAGTTCATGCCCGCCTCCCGACCGCGGCGGCACGTTGCAGTTCGGGCGCGCTGGGCATGCAGTAGTGCGGCTCGAGCGCGCGCCAGTCGATCGCCGGATGAGCCGGGGCCGCCAGAGCGACACCGCGTGCGCTGATCGGCGCGGCGGAGCCCAGGACCGCCGCGGGAGCCCAGGTGGCGGCCAGTTGCGGCTTCTGTTCCAACGCCGGCCCGATCACCGTCGCCGGGTGTTCGAGCGCCGGCAGGACCGGCGGCGTGGCGTCGGCGCAGGCGCAGGGCGGAACCACGGTGACCGGGGCGCCCTCGCTGACCCGATAGACGCCGTGGAAGGTGGTATCGCGCTTGAGCGGTTGCCACACCCACCAGGTACCCGGTCCCGCGGCGGCCGCGATGGCGCCGAGGGTGTCGACCGGATGCACCGGCAGGTTCTCGAGCCAGCCGAGGGTCCTGGCCGCGACCACCGCGATCCGCAGGCCGGTGAAGCTGCCGGGGCCGACGGCGGTCGCGAGCGCCCGGGGGCGCGGCTGGTCCCGCAGCAACTCGCACAGCGCCGGGACCAACCCCCCGGCGGCGCTCGGACCGGCCGGGGAGCATTCGCTCACGCAGCATCCGTCATCGCTGCGCCAATAGCAGGCGCTGCCGCCGCGGGTCACCGCTTCGAAGGCCAGAATTCCCGCCATGGCCCCAGTCTGCCGCCCGCGCGCGAACCGACCAGGGCTTTCCCCTACGCCCCATGGCCCGCGACCGGTTTCCCCTGGCCAGGAGCCCGGCCGCTCGCACCATCGCCGCTCAGAGAGGCTCGCCGATGACCCGTCGCACCATCTTGTTCCTGTCCGTTCTCACGCTCGCCGCCAGCGCCTGCCGCCCCAGCAGCCGGCGCGATGCTCCGCTCGAGCCGCTGACGCCGCAGTTGGTGCGCTCGACCGACACCTTCCTGCTCGACTGGCAGCCCAAACGTGTCGGTGAGGTCATCGTCATCAGCTACACCCTCAACGGCGCCCCGCTCGGGTCCGACGCGGCTGGGATCGAACGCCTGCGCGCGTGGATCCCGACCATGCCGCCGGAAAGCACGATCACCATCGTGCCCTACCGCGGGCCGGATGGCGCCTACCCCTTCGATGCCACCGCGCTCGCGGAGCACGCGCGCGGTCACGGCATACTGCTGCTCGAACCCGAGCCCTACGAGCAGTACGACACACCGGGGCCGGGTTGAACCGACCCACTGCGCTTCACAGGTCGAAGCGGAACACGCGTTTTTTCCCGGCGCGCAGGATTACGCTGTCGTCCTGCACATCCTCCGGCGTGACCGTGTAGCGGGGATCGCTGATCTTGCGGTCGTGCAGCCGTACGCCCCCGCCGACCACCAACCGGCGACCCTCGCCGTTCGACGCCCATAGCCCGGCGCGGCGTCCGAGGTCGAGCAGGCCGATCCCGCCTGCAAGCTCGGCCCGGTCCAGCGGTGCATGCGGAATGCTCTGTCCTCCCAGATCGCCGGCGCCGCCGAAGGCGCGCCGCGCGTCGGCCTGGGCCTGCTCCGCCGCCTCCCGACCGTGGATCAACGCGGTCACTTCGTAGGCCAGGCGTTCCTTGGCCGCGTTGAGTGCCTTGCCGCCAGCGGCGGTGAGCCGGTCGATCTCGTCGAGCGCGAGGAAGGTGAACAGGCACAGGAAGCGGCGCACGTCGGCGTCGGCCACGTTACGCCAGAACTGATGGAACTCGTAGACCGGAGTGCGCGCAGCGGAGAGCCAGACGTTGCCCTGTTCGGACTTGCCGAACTTGCCGCCGTCGGCCTTGGTCACCAACGGGAAGGTCAAGCCGGCGAGCGAGGTCTGCTCCAGCCGGCGAGCGAGCTCGATGCCCATGACGATGTTGCCCCACTGGTCCTGGCCGCCCATCTGCACGGTGCAGCCCTCGCTGCGGTAGAGATGGAGGAAGTCGTAAGCCTGCATCACCATGTAGTTGAATTCGAGGAAGGTGATGCCGCCGCTGTCCATCCGGCCGCGCACGCTCTCCATGGTCAGCATGCGGTTGACGCTGAAGCACGGGCCGACCTCGCGCAGCAACTCGATCCAGTGCTTGTCGGCGAGCCAGTCGGCGTTGTTGACCAGCCGGGCGTCGGTCGGCCCATCGCCGAAGTGCACCAGTTTGCCGATCTGCTCTCCGATAGCCGCGCTGTAGGCGGCGACGTCATCGCGGGTGAGCATGCGCCGCGCATCGGTCTTGCCTGAAGGGTCTCCGACCAGCCCGGTGGCGCCGCCGACCAACGCCACCGGTCGGTGACCGCAGCGCTGGAGCCAGGCCAGGCCCATGATCGGCACCAGCGAACCGACGTGGAGGCTATCGGCGGTGGGGTCGAAGCCGACATACACGCTGCGCGGTTCGGCCATGCGTTCGCGCATGGCCTCGTCGGTGCACTGCGAGACGAAACCCCGCTGCGTGAGCACGTCGATGATGTTGCGGTCCATGGCCCGACCCCCTCCGGCAAACCGACGCGATCCGATCCGCCCGGGCCGTGGTCGCCGGGGGCCGGATCCGCGGGAGCGCGGAGACTAGCGGTGACCGGAGCGCAGTCCACGCCCGCCCCAACGCCAGGAGCGTCCGCCCGGCACCGGTTGTCGCCCGCTCGCCCGGCCAGTGGGCCGGGAACTCTGCCGGCTGCATGTTGTCGGGGTGGCGCAACACGCCGGAGGTGAGACGGCGTTGCAGCGGGGCGTGGCGGGCCCAGGCTGGAGCCATGAACGATTCCCCTACGCATGCCCCGCACCTGTTTGTGACCGGTTGCAGCGCCGGCATC
>JBEPXK010000132.1:0-9057 GCA_041641915.1 Planctomycetota bacterium | reverse complement strand
CTTGCCGCCGGTCTCCATGATCTCGTTGGCGCGGTTGGCCACATCCACGCCCGAACCGAACCGCTTCTCCGGATCCTTCTCGAGCATCTGCAGCACCATGTCGCGTAGCGGCTTGGGATAATCCGCAGCCTCGGCGTGCAGATCGGGCACCGGCGACTTGACGTGCTGGGTCACGATCTGGCGCGAAGTGCCCTGGAACATCGTGTGGCCGGTCATCAGATGGAACAACGAGGCGCCGAGAGCGTAGATGTCGGCCCGGGCGTCGATCGCGCCGCCGAGCGCCTGCTCCGGCGCGACGTAGTGGGCACTGCCGAAGGCGCGCAACTGATGCGCCACCCCGTCGGCGTTGATCGGTGCGGCAATGCCCAGGTCGGCGAGCTTGAACACGCCGTCGTCGGTCACCAACACGTTATCGGGCTTCACGTCGCGATGGACCAGCCCCTGGCTCTCACCGTAGGCCAGGGCGTGGCCGATATCCACGAGCATGCGCAGGCAGGTGTCGGACTCGAGCTTGCCGTTGAGCCGCAGCAGGTCGGCCACGCTGCCGCCCATCATCAGCTCCATGACCAGGAACAGCTCGCCCTCCTCCTGACACACGTCATGGACCTGGACCACGTTGGGGTGGTTCAGGCGCCCGGCGCGACGGGCCTCGTTGAGGAAGTCCTTGACCCGTTTGGGGTCCTTCTTGTGGCGTTCGTCGAGCACCTTGACCGCGACGTTGCGGTGCAGCGCGACCTGCACGCCACGATAGACCGTGCCGTAGCTGCCGTGGCCGAGCACCTCGACGAATTCGAAACCGCCCAGGCGCTTGCCCAGCAGCGGGTCGGACGCACCGCCGGTTCCGCTGACCGAAACCCGCAGATCGGTCCCGCCGATGGTGATGACATCCTTGGGCTGCAGCCGGTGACGTTCGATCCGCTGTTTGTTGACGTAGGTGCCGTTGCGGCTACCGAGATCCTCGAGGATCAGCGCGCCGTCCTCCGGCTTGATCGCACAGTGGGCCCGGCTGGTCTGGGGATCGGGGATCACCAGCCGTGCGGCGTCGCGATCGCGACCGATGACCACCGGCTCGGTCAGGCCCGAGAGATCGACGGCGCGAAAGGTTCCGTTGCTGACCTGGTACGACAGTCTCATGATCACCGTATGCGTGACGCCCGGCGTCGGCGGAAGGGCCGACAGCCAACCGTCCTGAACCGGAAACTGATACCATGACCCCGCCTCCCGGCAAGGCCGGAAATGCCCGGTCGGCGCCGGTGCGCGCTTGCCCCGCACGTGCGCGGACGTACCACGAGCGCGCCGCCCCAGGAGCACGCCCATGACCCGCGACGCCTGGTTCCAGGACGCCGACACCCGATCCGGACGCTGGGAACTCAACGAGGTTATCTACCGCAGCCCGAACGGCAATCTGCTCGAGGTCGTCCACGACCTCGGCGCCCTCGGCGCCGAACGCGACGGCCAGGGCTGGCGCGAACTGTTCGACCAACGCTTCCGGCCCGCCTGCTCGCCGCAGACCAGCGGCGTCTGGGGCAAGAAGGAACTGGTCCAGCCGCTGATTCCCTGGGAGCACGTCGTCAGCCTCGGCGAAGGCGGCACCCCCCTGCAACACGCCGCGCGCCTGGGCCGGGAACTGGGCGTGGAGCAGCTGTACATCAAGCAGTGCGGCACCAGCCACACCGGCTCGTTCAAGGATCTGGGCATGACCGTGCTGGTCAGCCAGGTCAACCACATGCTGGCCACCGGCACACCGATCATGGGCGTGGCCTGCGCCTCGACCGGCGACACCTCCGCCGCCCTCGCCGCCTACTGCGCCGCCGCCGGCATCCCCAGCGTGGTCCTGATCCCGGCCGACAAGATCTCGCCGACCCAGCTGGTGCAGCCGATCAGCAATAACGCGCTGACCCTCGCGCTGGACACCGACTTCGACGGCTGCATGCGGCTGGTCCAGGAGCTGACCGCCGACCGCAAACTCTACCTCGCCAACTCGATGAACAGTCTGCGGGTGGAAGGACAGAAGACAGTCGCGATCGAAATCTGTCAGCAGCTCGATTGGGACATACCGGACTGGATCTTCATCCCCGGCGGCAACCTCGGCAACGTCAGTGCGCTGTACAAGGGCTTGACCGAGATCCGCGCGCTCGGGCTGATCGACCGCCTGCCGACCATCGTCTGCTGCCAGGCCGAGGCGGCCAACCCGCTCTATCGCGCTTACGCCGCCGGCTGGGAGGGCTTCGAGGCCCTGGTCGCCGGCGCGACCCAGGCCTCGGCGATCCGCATCGGCGATCCGGTCAGCCGCAGCAAGGCGATCCGTGCGCTGCGCGAGCACGACGGCAAGGTCGAACAGGCCAGCGAGCAGGAACTGGCCGACGCCAGCGCCCGTGCCGACCGCAACGGCATGTTCACCTGCCCGCACACTGCGGTCGCACTCGCCGCGGTCGAGAAGTTCGTCACCCGCGGCGAGATCGCGCGTCATCATCGGGTGGTGGTCGTCGCCACCGCCCACGGGCTCAAGTTCGGCAACGTCAAGGCCGCCTACCATCAGGACGCCATCGATGGCATCACCGCCACCCATGCCAACCGTCCCGTCACCCTGCCCGCGACCACCGAGGCAGTCTACGACGCGGTCATGCGCCACGTCGACTGAACCGCGTCCCCGGGGCCGGCGACCCGCCCTGTGGCTGGTCGCCGCGCTGTGGTGCGTGCACGCCAGCGGGTTCGCTGCCGCGACGGCGGACCGGCTGACGCTCCGGCTCGATGGCCGCGCGGCGACCAGCGCGCTGGCCCTGGTCAGCGCGCTGACCACGGATCAACACCGGCTCGCGGTCGAGTTGACCGCGGAGCTGGCCAACGCCCCGGTCCACGTCGCCCTCGGCGACGGTACCCAGGCGATGTTGCCTCAGGCGCTTGGCCACAGCCTCGGCCTGTGGTACGCCCGCGACCGCGCGGTCGACCTGGTCTACACCCGCAGTCCGGTGCTGCCGCTGCGTGGCCCGCTGCGCGTGCGTCAGGTCAGCTCGAGCCTGCGACGGGCGGGGCCCTACGAGGACCTGATCCGCGTGGTCATGCGCCCCTGGCTCAGCGCCCAGAGCGGCTTCTCGCACCACCCTTTCCAGGGCCGCTGGGCCGCCACCCTCGACCCGGCCGGACATCTGCGTTTCGCCCGGTTGATCGCCACGATCGAGAATCGCCGTCCACAGATCCCCGCCCTGGTCGGGCAGGCGCACCAGCCGACGCCGGGGCGCAGACTCGGCGCGGCGGTGCTCGCCGAAACCTGGCGCGAGCTGATCGCCACCCTCGCCCGCGACCATGGTCTCAATTGCAGCCTGACCGACCGCCTCGCCCGGCAACACCCGGACGAGCCGCTGCTGCTGCCGCCGGTCGAGCTGCGTGCGCTACCGGGTCTGATCGAGCGCGCCGGGGCTGACGCCGCCTGGATCCGCGGCGTGCTCTGTCTCGACACCCAGCCGCCGCAGGACCGGCGCCATCCCGGCGAACGCCAGCAGCTCGCGGTGATCCCGATCCCCCAATTCGGCGACGACGACGCCTGCGCCCTGCTCGCCGCCTGGCTGCGAACCAACATCCGTCCCGACGCCTGGCAGCTGCCCGGCTTCGCACTGCATTCGATCGACGGCAGCAGACGCTTGCTCGTCGCGGCCGACATCCCGACCATCGCCGCGGTAATGGACGAACTCGAACGCCGCGAACAGCTGGACCCGTCGCGATGAGCGCCACGCGCAGCCTGGACGATCGCCTGCTCGACCACACCACCGGTTGGAGTGCGCTGCTCGCCACGCTGTTCCACCTCGGCCTGCTCGCGCTGCCCCTGCTGCCGCAGGGCTGCGAAGGCGAGCCCGGGGTGGACCCCGACTCCACGCCGTCACCGGAGACGACGACCGAGCGCACGCCCCCACCCACAGCAGACGAGCAGCTGCAGCCGGTGGTGCAGCTGCCTGACGAAGCGCTGACGCCAGCACCGGCGGCGCTGCGCGCCGAGCCCGAACCGCTGCCGGACCTCGATCTCGCCGACCTGCCCCCGCTCGACGAGGCCACCAGCCAGGCGATCGCCGCCGCACGAACCGCCGGCTCCGCGGGCGAACAGCGTGAGGGCGCCACGGCACAGAGCGGCGGTGCGGCCGAGCTCATCAGCCCCGTCTCGCAGGCGGCCGACGTCGCGCTGCACGCCGAGCTGCCAGCCGAACGCAGCGCGCAGGAGGTCGACGCCGAACTGCGCCAATGGCAGGAAGCCGTCGAGGTGCTCGACAGCGTATTCTTCCGCAAGCTGTGGCTGGCCCGTTGGAAACCGCGCTACGGCGATCGCGTCAGCGCGCAGCGCATCTGCGCGCGGGTCACCATCGACGAGCACGATAACATCACCGATTTCGTGCTCATCAGCGGCACCGGGATCAGTGAGCTCGACGCGCGCATCGAGCTCGCGTTCAAGGGCGCGCGCAAGCCCTTCGGCCTGACGCGTATCGACGCCGCGGTCGCTTCCCGCCCGGTCTGGCTCACCCTCTGGTAGCGCCCCGCGCGATCCGGGCCGGGCTCAGACCACGATGTTGATGATCTTGCCCGGGACCGCGATCAGCTTGCGCACCGGCCGCCCGGCGATGAGCTCCTGGACCTTGGGATGCGCGAGCACCGCGGTTTCGAGCGCGGCCCCTTCGAGCCCGCTCGGCAGCGCGATGCGACCGCGGACCTTGCCCTTGACCTGCACGGGGTACTCGGTCTCCGCCGCGACCAGCTCGCGCTCGTCCCAGCCCGGCCAGCGCGCCGTGGCGATGTCGCCGTTGCCCAGCGCCTGCCACAGCTCGGCGCAGATGTGCGGCGCCATCGGCGCGAGCAGCACCAGCAGGGTCTCCAACGCCCGGCGCCGCACCCCCGGCGCCTGATCGGCAAGCGCGTTGAGCAGGGTCATGCATTCGGCGATGGCGACGTTGAACGAGAAGTCGCTCTCCATCGCCGCGGTCGCCTTCTTGACCGCGAGGTGGACCTGACGCAGCAACGCAGCGTCGGCCTGCGCCTCGAGCCCGGTCACGCTGCCATCGTAGGCCGCGACCGCGCACAACTCCTCGCGCTGCTCCTGGACCTGGTTCCACAGCCGGCGCAGGAAGCGATGGCAGCCGGCCAGCTGGGCGTCGTCCCACAGCAGGTCCTTCTCGGGCGGGGCGGCGAAGAGCGAGAACAGCCGCGCGGAATCCGCGCCGTAGCTCTCGATCAGCGCCTGCGGATCGACGCCGTTGTTCTTGCTCTTGCTCATCTTCTCGATCCGGCCGACCTGCACCGGCTGGCCGTCGGCGCGCAGCACCGCGCTGGTCACCGCCCCCTTGGCGTCGTGCTGGAGTTCGAGCTCGTCGGGGTGGTACCAGGTGCGGTTGCCGCGCTCGTCTTCGCGATAGAACGTCGGCGCGACCACCATCCCCTGGCACAGCAGGCGATCGAAGGGCTCGCGCACGTCGCTGTAGCCCATGTCGCACAGCGCCTTCTGGAAGAAGCGGGCGTAGAGCAGATGCATGCAGGCGTGTTCGATCCCGCCGATGTACAGGTCGACCGGCAGCCAGTGGTCGACGCGCTGTCGGTCGAGCGGCGCCTCGCAGCCGGCGTCCGCGCGCCGGTTGTCGTGGCAGGCGTAGCGGGCGAAATACCAGCTCGACTCCACGAAGGTGTCCATGGTGTCGGTCTCGCGCCGCGCTGGCTCGCGTCCGGCCGCGGTCTGCAGCTCCAGCCGCGCGCCGTCAGCGGCATGGGTCGACCAGCTGGGGTGTTTTTCCAGCGGATTGCCGCGTCCATCGATGGTCACGTCGGTGGGCAGGCACACCGGCAGATCCTGCCGCCGCACCGGCACCGCGCCCATGGTCTCGCCGTAGAGATAGGGGATCGGGTTGCCCCAGTAGCGCTGACGGCTGATGCCCCAGTCGCGGTACCGCCAGGTCACCCGTCCACGGCCCTTGCCGGTCTCCTCCAGCCACGTGATCACCGCGGCGATGCCCGCGTCGCTGCGCAGGCCGTCGAAGCGATCGCTGCGGATCATCGTGCCCACACCGGTGAAAGCCTCGTCCATCGGCGCGTCGGCATCGGCGCCGTCTGCCAGGATCACCCGCTTGATCGGCAGTTCGTGCGCGGTGGCGAAGGCGAAATCGCGCGTGTCGTGCGCCGGTACCGCCATCACCGCACCGGTGCCGTAATCGGCGAGCACGAAATTGGCGACGAACACCGGCACCCGCTCGTCGTTGACCGGGTTGATGCAGTACGCCCCGGTGAACACGCCCTTCTTCGGGCTGTTCTCGCCGACGCGGTCCTCCTTGCTGACCGATTCAAGTTCCTGGCGCAGCGCCTCGACCGCCGGCCGCTGCTCCGCGGTGACGATGGTGTCGACCAACGGATGCTCCGGCGCCATCGACATGAAGGTCACGCCGAACACCGTATCCGGCCGGGTGGTGAAGACCTGGATCACCTCGGCGTGGTCGGCGAGCGGGAAATCGATCTCGGCGCCGGTGCTGCGGCCCAGCCAGTCGTGCTGTTGTTTGCGCACCGCCTCGGGCCAGCGCGTGAGCGTGTCGAGGCCATCGAGCAACTCCTGGGCGTAGGCGGTGGTGCGCAGGAACCACTGCGGCAGCTCCTTCTGGATCACCGGCATCCCGGTGCGCCAGCAACGGCCGTCGTGGACCTGCTCGTTGGCCAGCACGCACTCCAGACCGGTCGACCAATTCACCAACGAGGACTTGCGATAGACCAGCCCCCGATCCACCAGATCGAGGAACAACTGCTGCTCGCGGTGGGCGTAGCCCGGGTCGCTGGTCGCGAATTCGCGTGACCAGTCGTAGCTGAAGCCCATGCGCTTGAGCTGGCCACGCATGTGATCGATGTTCTCGTAGGTCCACTGTGCCGGATGCGCACCGCGATCGATCGCCGCCTGCTCGGCCGGCAGACCGAAGGAGTCCCAACCCATCGGATGCATCACGGTGTAGCCGCACAGCCGCTTGTAACGCGCGACCGCGTCGCCGATCGAGTAGTTGCGCACATGACCCATGTGCAGCTTGCCCGAAGGATAGGGAAACATCTCAAGCACGTAATAGCACTGTTCGCGCGGCAGGTCGTCGCGCGCGACGAAGGCGTCGCTCTCGGCCCAGCGCGCCTGCCAGGTGGTTTCGATCGCTTGCGGATCGTACGCCGGTATCTCGCTCATTCCGCCCCCTCGCTGCGAGCGGGCAGCCTACGCCTGCCGCCGAGCTGGCAAGCCCCGCTGGACTCGCGCCGGGCGCGCGGAGCATCGTGGCCATGCCCGGCCCCGACCCGAGTGATTTCCCCGATCCAGCCCATCCGCGTCACGCCACCCTGTTGCAGGCAGTAACCGGCGCCCTACCCGCCGGCGAGCTAGCCCACGACGCGGCCCACCTTGAACGCGTCTACCGTTGGGCCCTGCGTCTGGCCGATGAGGCCGGCGTCGACGCCGACCTGGCCGGCGCCGCGGCGCTCATCCACGATCTGGTGTTCATTCCCAAGAACCATCCCGACCGTCCGCTCGGTGGCGAACGCGCCGCCGCCGCCGCCCCGCCCCACCTGACCGCGGCCGGATACACCGCGGACGAGATCGCGCAACTCGTCGAAGCGGTGCGCACCTGCTCGTGGTCACGCGTTCTGACCCCCACCGCGCAGCTGGGTCGATTGCTCCAGGACGCCGACCGCCTCGACGCGCTCGGGCTCATCGGCTTCGCCCGCACCATCGCCTGTCATCAGCATTTCGCCACTCACGCCACGCCAGGCGCGCTCTACCATCCGCGCGACCCGGCGGGCAGGGATCCGCAACGCCAGCTCGACGACACCCGCTACGCCTGCGATCACCTGCGGGTCAAACTGCTCCGCCTCGCCGAGCACATGCATTTTCCGACCGCCAGAGGCGAGGCACAGCGGCGCCACCGCTGGTTGCTCGCCGCGCTCGATGAACTGGAGCGCGAACTGACAACCGGCGCCGGTTGACGCTCAGCCGGCCGAGCGCCGACGATGACGGCGCGTGGTCGCCGTCGCCTGCTCCCGGCTCCAGGCCGGCGGCATATAGTACGTCTGGCCCGGACGCACCCGCATGCCGGGATACAGCCGCCGGAAGGCGGCGTACTGCTCCAGCATCTGCCACCGACTCAGCGGCTGAGCACCATTGAAAACGAAAGTGCTGCCCGTCATCGGATCGATAATAACGTTTTCATTTCGATGGCTGCTCATAGTGATTGCGAGTATGCCGCTTCCGGCGACAGGGCGCAACACCTTTCTGCCAACTCTCGGGGGGCAACTACTCTGGGCCTTCGCCCCTACGGTCGATTCGCAGGCCATTCTCGGGGCGCTCGGCTCCATCGACGGTGCGCGTCTGGCCCTGGTTGTCGACAGTCTATCAGACTATCAGAGGGGGCGCTGCCCCCTCGCGCCTTCGGCGCATCCCAGCTGCGCTTGCTCCTCGCTTCGCTGCGGGGCTGCACTTGCGCTGCGTCGGCCGGTGGCCCCACCGGGGCCACCTATCGCTGCGCGATGCCGGTTCCGCCCTGCGGCCCATTTTCGCAGAAAACCACCCCTCGGTCGGCCGACCCGTTGACGACGATTCTTGCCGTGCGAAGGTGCTGCGCGAGCTATGAGGGACCCGTCAGGTGTGACCACATGGGCCGGTCGCTGAGTCGCTTCATCGCTCGACTCGCTACTCGCTACTCGCTGCTCGCGTTGCCCACACGAAACGTCGAGGAGCCATCGTTCTTTCACCGCCGCTCTGTCATATGAGCGTTTAGTGCCTGGATTGCTTGTGACAGCGACAAAAAACAACGTTTTGAAACAGGCGCTGTCACAAGCTGTCGAGGCACAGGGGGGTCGGGGGACGAAGTCCCCTGATGAAAGAGCAGAAAGGTGGGCCGGAGACCTATGCTCGCAACCCTTGGGTTGTGGGCGGAGGCCCACCCTAGCAGCCCTCGGGTCCCAGGCAGCGATCCAACAATTCCGCGGCCAGCACGTTGGCCCGGGCGCACGCCGCGGCATCGGCCAGGCGCGCCGGATCCTGCTCGATCCAGGGGCCCGGCACCAGATCGC
>JBEPXK010000131.1:6221-9062 GCA_041641915.1 Planctomycetota bacterium | reverse complement strand
CACGCTGACGCAGTCTGCAGTGCAGGCCACTTCGTATGCGATCGCTGTCACGCAGCCACCGGACTGGCGTGGATCGAGCATGTCGCCGCGAAAAGCACAGAGCAGGACATGATCGCCTTGCTCGAACGGATGCGTGCCCACGCACGCTTCCCGATCCACGGCCCCGAGCATCACGCGCTGGTCCCGGCTGCGATTCTCACCGCCTGGCGCAACACCGGCGGGTCCATCGCTCCGGAGCGAGTCAGCGCGGCCATCCGCCGCGGTGCCGCCGTCGCCGGTGGTTCCTGCGGTTTTGTGGGCATCTGCGGTGCCGCGGCCGGGGTAGGTATCGCTTTCGCGGCGATTCTCGGCAGCAATCCCTACAAGGGCGATGTCCGTCAGGTTGCGATGGAAGCCGCCGCCGCCGCCGCGGCTGCGGTGGCGGCGTTTCACGCTGCGCGCTGTTGCCAGCGCGAGAGCTGGGTCGCGCTACGCACGGCGGCGGCGCTTTCGCACCGACTGCTCCCGCATCCCCTGACCGCCGATACCCAGCTGATCTGTCGCCAGGTCCGGAGCAATCCGGACTGCCTCGGACAGGGATGCCCGATCCATCCCGCTACGGCCGGACGGGGAACGGACCCGGTCAAAGGATGCTGTTGCGGGGGCTGACATCGCCCTCGCCGGGCCGAGGCCGGCGACGACCGGCATCGCAGTGGCGATGACCGGGTCGAGGGTGCGGCCGGCGGCGGTTGCCCCCGCGCTCGACGCCGCATCATCGGACGCCATGGCCCGGTTCCGTGGCAATCTGCACACCCATACCTGGCGCTGCAAGCATGCCGCGGGCGAGGTCGTCGATTACCTGCACGCCGCGCAGGCCGCCGGGTTGGACCTGCTGGGCATGAGCGATCACACCCCGACGCCCGACGGACGCTGGAACAGCGTCCGTATGGACGCCGAGCAGCTCGACGACTACTGCGCCGCTTGTCAGGCGGCACGCGACACCGTGCCCGGGGTTCGTCTCCATGTCGGCTTCGAATGCGAACCGGTGGAGGCGTTCGAGCCCTACTACCGCGAGGAACTGCTGGGGCGGGACGGGGTGGCATACCTCATCTGCGGTACCCATTGGGTCGATGCACCCGATGGCTCCTGGCCAGTGATCTTTCGCGAGCTCGACACCCCCGCGTTGTTGCGCCGTTACGCCGAGACCCTGTGCCGGGCGATCGAGTCGGGGCTGTACCTGTTCATCGCCCATCCCGACGCTTTCGGCGGGAGTTGCGAGCGTTGGGACGCCGATAGCGAGGCGGTCGCGCGCGAGATCTGCTTCACCGCCGCGCGCGCCGGCGTTCCGCTCGAACTCAATTCCTACGGTCTGCGGAAGCCGCCGCTGGAGACCGCGTCCGGCAGCAGGCCGGCCTACCCCTGGCCGCCGTTCTGGGCGGTCGCCGCCCAGTGCGGCGCCCGCGTGATCCGCTCCTCAGACGCCCACCGGCCCGCCGATGTGGCCGCGGGTGCCGACGCGCTCGCCGCCCTGATCGCGGAGTATGATCTCGAAGAGGTCGCCGCCGAGGATCTCATCGCGGGGGTCGGACCGACCCCGCACGCCGCCCGGAGGTGAGCGGGCGGGATCGAGGCCATCGCTGATGGCTTTGGCCGGTGGCGCGCCGTCCGGCAACGATGGCCGATGACCGGGCGACGCGGTCGAGGCGCCGGTGCGGAATCAACCGGCGCCGACGGCGCATACGCAGACGAACGCGACAGCGGCGTGGGCCGGTCCGATCGCCGCGCCGCGAGGCGCTCAGCTGACGAATTCGAGCGCCATCCCGTCGCCTTCTTCAACCAGCTTGAACTTCTCGCGCCGGCCTTTGAGACGCGAGTTGAGCTGGCTGACGATCGAGCGCAGCAGGAGGTAGACATGGTGCTCGCGCAGGGCGCACATGCGGTCATGGGCGGGATCGCCCTTGGTGCCCTCGGTATCGCCGTAGATGAGTTCCTTGAGGATCTCGTGATCCAGCTGGACCCGGATGGCATTGGTGCTGAATTGGTGGTCGGGCATGGGGGGTGTCCAATTACGCTCTGCGCGTTGCGTTCAGTCGGCGTCGTCCACCGGTTTGGCTACCGGTGGATCGTCGGACCCGGCGGAGGGCTGCGCCGGGAGCGGCAGCAGCTGGAGACGGAAGGTCTCCCGGGTTCCGAGGCGTATGGTCACCTCCCGTTCGCCGAGATCAACCCGCACGCTCTGTTCGATGGCCTGATGGTCGCAATACGAGCCGTTGCTGGACAGGTCTTCGAGTTCGACCATGGTTCCGTCGACGCGCAGGCGCAGATGGCGTCGCGAGACGGTGTTGAAGTCGTAGTCGGCGTCGCGATCTGCCTGCGAGCGCTCGATGTAGGCCCCGATCCGACGCAGGCTGATGTCGCAATCGCGGCTGCGGCCGATGACCACGGCCTCGCCGCTTTTGAGCACGTAGCGTTCGCCGTCGACCCAGCCGCCGCAGCCGATGAGCACGGGGGTCAGCCCGGTTGCCGATTCGTCGGTTTCGATTCCGGACATGGACATTGTCTCCGAGTCTAATCGCCCGTCCTGGAGCTGCCAAGGGAGAAGCGGCGCGCGGACGACCAGAGTCCTCGACGGCGTGCGCCCGTCCAGGCCGCGAGAAGGGGCGAGGTGGTGCCGTCACGGAGCGGCGCGGCCCCCTCTGAAGTCTGAAGTCTGAAGGTAGCGTCCTGCATGACAGGTCCCTCAGGGCTCCAGGAAAGGCGACCAAACCGATCCCGGCCTTGCGCGCGTCAGCGCGCCGCCGAGGGGGTCATGGGGGCCGGGCCGGCCCCCATCGGCCGACAGAGTCCTGTTTTCCGCCGAAA
>JBEPXK010000131.1:0-6211 GCA_041641915.1 Planctomycetota bacterium | reverse complement strand
AGGCCCGCAGAAAACGCGGCCGGAGGCCGCGAACCCCGACCGAGGCCGTGGGGGTCCGCGCCGAAGGCGCGAGGGGGCAGCGCCCCCTCTGATAGTAGCATTCTGTATGGGCAGCATGGCGTATAGGGGGGCGGTGGGCATGTCATCGGCTCCGGGGCATGGCAAAACGCGGTTGCCGCCGCGGCGAGGCGGCCAGCATGACGGCCATGTTCAGCAACATCCTCAGCAGCGGTGGTTGGATCCTGGTGTGTATCGGCCTCGCCAGTCTGGTCGGTCTGACGGTGGTCATCGAGCGTTGCTGGCGGCTGCTGCCGCTGCGCTCACGGTTCCAGCAGCGCTTGCGTGAGTGCGAAGACGAGCTCGCCCGTCGCTCGCCAGCGGCGTTGCGCGCGACCCTGGCCGATGCCGAGGATGGCATGGGGCGGATGTTGTGGCGGGCCCTGGGTGCAGCGGGCCGCGGTCCGGATGCGGTGCGGGCCCTGGCGCTCGATGCCGCCCAGGAGGAGGTGCCCCCGCTCGAGCGTGGGCTCGGAGCGCTGGCCACCGTGGCCCAGATCGCGCCGCTGCTCGGTCTGTTGGGGACCGTGGTCGGTCTGATGGAGGCCTTCCAGAGCGCCCGGGCGGCCGAGCGCGTGACCACCGAGCTGCTCAGCGGGGGCATCTACACCGCCCTGGGAACCACCGCGGTCGGGCTGGCGGTCGCCATTCCGGCCTGGATCGCCTACAGCTCGCTCGCGGGTCTGTCGGGCCGTTTGATCGAGATGCTCGAATTCGCGGCCAAGGAGTTGCCGGTGCTGCTCGAAGACGCCACGGCGGACCTGCCGCAATGAGCGCGTTGCGGCGCAGCCACGGCGCACGTATCCAGCGGCTCTCCGATCTGACTCCGCTGGTCGACGTGGCCTTGGTGCTGGTGGTCTTCTTCCTGCTCAACTATCAGGCTGTCGATGACGCGGCGATCCCGGTGGAACTGCCGGCCGCGCTCAGCGCCGAGCCGGTGCGCGCGCCGGGGCTGCAGTTCGCGGTGCTGGAGGACGGCACGGTGCTGCTCGGCGAGCGGCCGATCGCGCTCGCGGCGATCGGCGATGCGGTCGGCGATGCGACCACCGCCGCCATCCGGGCGGATCGCCGGGTCGACTACGGCCGGGTGGTCGCGGTCCAGGATGCCCTGCGTTCGGCCGGTGTGGAGCGGATCTACAGCGCCACGCGTGAGCCGGGGGTCGAGCAATGGTAGCTTGCGGAATGGCCCGGTTCGCGCCCTGCGGGGGCGTTGCGGCGCGCGTCCGTCTCGGCGGGGCGTGAGCGGAAGGCTGCGATGCATGTCGATCTGGTGAGTCTGTTCCCCGAAGCCCTGGCGGGCTATCTCGCCAGCAGCATCGTCGGTCGGGCCCGGCGGCGGGGCCTGCTGACGGTCGATCTGATCGATCCGCGGTGGTATGCCGGCGGTCGCTATCGCGTGGTCGATGCCCGGCCCTACGGCGGGGGGCCGGGGATGGTGCTCGCGCCCGAACCGCTCGGCCGGTGCCTCGATGCCCTGGTGGGCCGCGCGCCGCGATCCCGCCTGCTGGTCACCAGCCCCCAAGGACGCCGGCTGGACGCCGCCTGGGCCGGCGAGCTGGCCCGGGAGCAACGGCTGATCGTGCTCTGCGGCCATTACGAGGGCATCGACGAACGCGTGCTCGAGCACTACCAGCCGGAGGAATTCTCCATCGGCGACGTGGTGCTCAGTGGGGGCGAGCCGGCGGCGTTGGTGTTGGTCGATGCCATCGCACGCCTGGTGCCCGGCGTGCTGGGCGACGAACGCAGCGCAGTCGAGGACTCCTTCGCCGACGGCCTGCTCGACCATCCCTGTTACACCAAGCCGCGGGTCTGGCGTGGTCGCGAGGTCCCGCCGGTGCTGTGCAGCGGCGATCACGCCGCGATCGCGGCCTGGCGCCGCGAGCAGCGTCAGCGGCGGACCCACGAACGCCGGCCGGATCTGCTCGACGACGCCGGGGGGTGAGGCAGCCATGATGGTGGGTCGGGTTCTTGGCCGTGGTCATGGCCGACGGCTCGGCCTCGTGCTCGCGGCGGGTCGGCTTCAGTCGACGTTCCACTTCCGTTCGACCGATGAGATGGCTTCCAGACGGGCGTTGAGGGTGTTGCGGGTGATGCCGAGCAGGCGGGCGGCCTTGCTCTTGTTGTTGTTGCAGGTCTCGAGTAATTCCTGAAACAGGTAGCGTTCCCATTGACGTCGCACGTCCTCGTAGAGTGCGCTGCTGCCGGCGGCGTAGTGGGCGCTGATGGCCTTGCGCATGTGCCCGCGCAGGATCTTGTCGTGGTCGGCGCTGCCGACGGCCTCCTCGTCGTCGTCGCGGGCGTAGGCCATCATGCTGATCGGTACGAGGTCGGCGCTGATTTCGTCGGCCGGCGCGAGGACGACCATCTTTTCGACGTAGTTCTCGAGTTCGCGTACGTTGCCGGGCCAGTGGTAGTGGCGCATGATCTCGAAGACCTCGCGGTCGACATTGCGGATGTAGCGGCAATTACGGCGGCAGTGCTGTGAGAGGAAGAATTCGAACAGGATCGGGATATCCTCCGGGCGCTGACGCAGCGGGGGCATCTGGAGGTGGATCACGTTGAGGCGGAAGTAGAGATCCTCGCGGAAATTGCCGTCGCGGATCTCGGACTGCAGGTCGCGGTTGGTTGCGGCGATCACCCGTACATCGAGTTTGCGGGCACGGTTCTCACCCACGCGCACGACCTCCATCTCCTGGAGCACACGCAGCAGACGGACCTGCATCGCCTGGCTGATCTCGCCGATTTCGTCGAGAAATATCGTGCCGCCGTCGGCGGCCTCGAAGCGGCCTTTGCGGTCGGATATCGCGCCGGTGAACGCGCCCTTGGCGTGACCGAAGAGCTCGGTCTCCAGCAACGATTCGTTGAGCGCGCCGCAGTTGACGACCACGAAGGCGCGATTGGCGCGAGGGGAGTAATTGTGGATCAACCGCGCGATGACCTCCTTGCCGGTGCCGGTCTCGCCCTGGATCAGCACGGTGGCCATGGTGCTGGCGACGCGTTTGGCGTTGTCGACCACCTGGCGGAAGCGGCCGGAGACGCCGACGATGTTGTCTTCGCTGTAGCGGACGCTGATCTCTTGCCGCAGCTGGTAGTTCTCGTCGACCAGCTCCGCCTTCTCGGTGTCGAGGAACTCGGCCACGGCGAGCCATTGCAGGAACACATCGGCGAGGAAATGCCCCACCGGTTCGCTCGCGGCCTCGAGGATCAGCACCCCGAGCAGGCGCCGGTCCTTGCCGAGCGGGAAGGCGCGGATCGGCACGGCGCCGGCCGGCTCGCAGGAGTCACGCACCGCCTCGACCAGCGCGGTGTCGTCGTCTTCGGTGGCGGTGGTCTCGCCCTGGGCGATGATCGCGCGGATCCCGCCATCGTGACGCAGCGAGATCAAGCGGCCCGCGCGCAGGGCGCCGGCGCCGATGGTCAGTCGCAACGAGGAGAGGACCGACGCCTTGAATTCGGGGTTGGCCACCCGGACCTCGGTGATCGCGTCGAGCAGGTCGAGCAGCAATTGAGTCTGGTCATCCATAGGGGAGCAGAGCATCACTTTTCGAACAGGGCGCGCAATCGTTAAGCAGCGGCCCGCAGCCCATCCCGGCGAAGACCTGCCCTCGGCCGACAGCGCCCTGTTTTCCGTCGAAAAGGGGCCGAAGGGCGGAACCGGCATTGCGCAGCGATAGGTGGCCCCGGTGGGGCCACCGGCCCGACGCAGCGCAAGCGCCGCTGGGGTGCGCGTGAGCGCGCGAGGGGCCAGCGCCCCCGCTGATGGAAGCCCCAGCCGGTGGGTCAGCCGTCGCCGATGGTGACGACGCGCAAGCGGTGGGTCACCGCGGCGGGCAGGCCGAGGAACGCCCACCAGCCATCGATCAGCGTGCCCGGGGCGCCTTGGGTGTGTTCCCAGGTGTTGGAGTCATGGTCCATGAGCAGGATCGAGCGTTGGACCATTGGCGCGACGTCGAGGCGGTCGGCGGCCGCGTCGTACCAGACCCGTTGGCCCGCCACCACCAGTTGGCTGTCGACCCCGCTGTCGTAGACGACGCCGGTCGGCGGTTGCCCACGGCCGAGGTGCAGCGCGACCAGGATCTGGGCGTCGGTGCCGGAGGTTTCGATCCGCACCACGTCGCCGGTGGTGATCGTCGCGTCGGCCGGGTGTAGTACCCAGCCCTTGAGGTAGCCATCGCCGGGCCCGTCGAGGAGGAAGAACGGTCGTCCGGCTTCCGTTCCGCTGCTGGCGAGGGGGCCGTCGTCTGCGGCCTCGCTGCCGAGACTGAGGTTGAAAGCGTAGGTATGGCTGGTGCTGCTGGCGATGTCGTCGAGCACGGCGATGGTCGCGGTGTCCGCGAGGAAACGCACCCGGGCGTGGCGCCGGTAGGCATCGAGGCCGAGTCCGGTGTACTGCTCGCCGCCGCCGACCACCACCCGGCCGCCGTCGGCGAGCGGCTCGAAGGCGACGCGGGTGCCGGTGTGTTCGTCGTTGGGGTCCTCGTCGTCCACCAACAGCATGCTGTAGTTCTGGCTTGCGCGCTCCTTCCCTGGCCCGCCGACGTAACGTTCACCGTAAGCGAGGATGCCCAGGGCGCCGCATTCGGACTGGTCCCAGGCGTAGGGGTGGTGTTCGACGTCGGCGTGGAAAGAGACCAGGATGTCGTCCGCGTCCTGCCAGCGGTTGCGGAAGAAGTGGTAGCCGTGGTCATCGGCAACCGCCCGGGGCAGGCTACCGGTGGGATCGACCGCGGTGGCCGACTCGGGATACCAGAGCAGGGCCCAGACGGTGCCGGCCCGCGAGCCGTCGAAGCGATCGGCCGGGTCGAAGGAGGAGTGCACGCCGATGTGGCGATCGTACCACCAGAGATAGTGCGGGAGGTCGGCCGGAGGGCAGAGCGCCAGCTGGTGGCTGGCCCAGCCCTCGCAGTAGTTGGACTCCTGTGAAGCGCCCTGTTGGAGGAATTTGCGCCGGACGTCGCTGAAGCTGTGCAGATACATGTTCAGACGCCAGAAGTCGTGATTTCCGGTGTAGGCCGCGGCCAGGCGGCCGTGTTGCGGGTCGGCGGGATCGGCGGCGGCGAGCGAGCGGCAGGCGAGCACGGCGGTGGCGAGGAAGCTCCCGCCGTATTCGAGGTAGCCGGATCCCTCCTGGGTCGCTCCCAGGTCGCCATAGGCCGCATCCAGGTGACGCTCGAGTTCGCCGATGAGGAAGTCGTAGCGTTCCGCCCGGCTGTCTTCGGCGCCGATGGCCAGGAGCGCCACCAGTTCGCCCGTCCGGCATACGGCGACCCAGTTGGATTCGCGTTCCCCTCCGAGATTGCGGTGTTTGTAGCCCGGCCAGGCGGTGAGCGCGCTGACCAGCTTGCCGCGGACCCAGTCGCGCTCGGCTTCGCTCCACTGCGCATGGCACCAGTCGTACGCGAGGCCGAAGCCGAGACACATCATCGCTCGTGAGAGCCCGTAGCCCGCGTCCGGTTTGCGGTCGATGTGCGGGCCGTCGTAGACCGCGCGCAGGGCGTCGTAGGCCTTGCGCGCATAGGCCGCGGCTTCGGACGGGGTGGCGGCGTAGCGGCACAGGAAGGCGGCTTCGCGCGCGAAGTAGCTGCGCGGATAGCCCCAGTTGCTGCTACCCGCGGACCAGCCATAGGCGCTGAGGTCGGTCTCGCCCTCGACCGTGTCGGTGGTCGGATCGTCGGGTGTGCTGATGCTCGCATCGACCCGATCGCGCAGCAGGGCGAGGGCCCGGGCATGATGCGAGCCATCTACCGCCGCCGCGGCGCGGATCGCGTCGACACGCGCGGCGTCACAGAACAGGCGGGGGTGTTGTTCGCTGGCGGTGGCGTTCAAGCCGAAGCAGGCGAGTAGCAGCAGCGAGGCGGTACCCAGCAGGTGATCGGAGCGATGGTGGTGTAGCATGCCCCCTGTATGTCGTGTCGCGGAGGCGACGCAATCGGATGGCTGTACGACGTAGTGCCCGATCTCGGTCGCCCGCGGCACAGCCGGGCGACCTGGGGGATCCAAAGGGGGCGTCAGCCCGCTTTGAAACCAGGGCCTCAGGTGACGGGTCCCTCAGAGCTCCAAACCTCGGCACCGCCAGCGAGTGGAGCCCAGCCAGGCTTGGCTGGGCGACCGGCCGACCGAGGGGTGGTTTTCTGCGAAAATGGGCCGCAGGCCC
>JBEPXK010000130.1:0-9088 GCA_041641915.1 Planctomycetota bacterium | reverse complement strand
TTTCTGCGAAAATGGGCCGCAGGCCCGCAGAAAACGCGGCCGGAGGCCGCGAACCCCGACCGAGGCCGTGGGGGTGTGCGCCGAAGGCGCGAGGGGGCAGCGCCCCCTCTGATGGGGACGTCTGAAAAGTTACATGCCGGATTCGAGCGGGGCCGGCAGCGGGCTGCATCAGCTGAAAAAACTGCCGAAGCGATCATTGCCGCCCTGTTTCGGCGGGCCCATCTGCCCGGCGTCCTGACCGAGGCCGACCTTCTGGAACACGATATCCACCATTTTCGGGTCGGCCTGATATTCATCGAGCAGATAATGGCGGATGTATTCGGGTTCGACTTTCTGGCGTTTCATCTGGCGGACCAGCCGTTCCATTTCGCGAGAGTTGCCGCGCATGGTGTACCTCCGTTTCCTCGAGACCATGGTAACCGTTACTCGTGCGCGGGCCAAGCGGCGGCAGTGGACTGGTGGTGAGGGTCGGCTAGGCTGCGACCATGGCGAAAGAACAGACGATCGAGGAATGCTTCGCGCTGATCGAGCAGGCGGTCGCCGCGCTCGAAGATGGGCAACTGCCGCTCGAGGAAGCGCTCAAGCGCTACGAAGAGGGTCTGCGTGGCGTGCGGCAGGCCCGGACCCAGCTCGATGGGTTTGCCGCTCGGCTTGAGGAGCTGCGCGAGGACGGCGAGGTCGAGCCGTCGAACACCCCGGGCTGCTGATGGGCCGCGGCGATCGCCCCTTGTTGGCCGATTGCGCGGCGCCGGCGAGCCCGGTGGTCGAGATCGGCGGCTGGGAGTTCGCCGGACGGCACGACGGCTGGGCGGTGTTGTTCTGGCGCGTCGATTTCCGCGCCGCGCGTGCGGCCGGGGTCCGGGCGCGCCCGGAGGTCGGCGACCTCGAGCCCGGTAGCCAGGGCTGCGTCGCGGTGCATTGCCAGCGCTCGCGTGACCACACTCGGGTCGACCTGGCCGCGGCCTGGGAACTGCTCGCCCCCGATGGGCGGTTGCTGCTGGTCGGACACAACGACCGCGGCGTGCGCAGCATGGCCCGGGAGCTGGAGACCGAGCTCGCGCAGACGGGCGAGATCCTGGTCAACCGGTCGCGGGGGCGGGTGGTGGCCTTTACGCGCGCTGACGAGCGCACCCTCACCGCGCCCGCGGCCAATGCCATCGCGGTCGAGGACCTGGAGCTGCAGGCTCCGCCGGGCGTGTTCTCGGCCGGGCATCTCGACCCGGGTACCGCGATGCTGCTCGCCCGGCTCGATGCCTGCACCGCGCCGGAGCGGGTCCTCGATTGTTGTTGTGGCATCGGCCCGTTGGGGCTGTGTGCGTTGCGGCGTTGGCCCACGGCCCGGGCGGTGCTGGTCGATGCCGATCATCGCGCGGTGATGGCGGCGTGGGAGAACGCCGAAAGCGCCGGCCTGAGCTCGCGCTGCGACGCCTCGTGGTGGGAGAGCGGGGAGCCCCTGCCGTACGTCGAGCCCTTTGACCTGGTCCTGATCAATCCTCCGGCCCACCGCGGCGATGCGGTCGACGTGAGCGCCGGACTCGCCGCGGTCCAGGCCGCGGCCGCCGCGCTCGCGCCGGGCGGGTCGTTGATGCTGGTCGCCAACCGGCGTCTGCCCTACGAAGCCGCGCTCGGCGCCTTCGGAGCGGTGGAGCGGCTCGAGGAACAGGACGGCTACAAGGTTCTGCGCCTGGAGCGCGTCGCCGGCCGGTGAACCGGGGTTCAGCGGCGCCAGTTCTGCGGCCAGAGTGTGGCCAGCACGCCGAAGAACTCGAGTCGGCCGAGCAGCATCAGGCAGAGACACACGACCTGGCTTGGTTCGCCGATGCTGCGGTAGTTTTCGGCCGGGCCGATCGAGCCCAGGCCGGGGCCGATGTTCGACAACGCCGACAGGCTGGCGCTCGCCGCGACCTCGGCGCTGTTGCCACCCAGCGCGATGAGCAGCGTGCCCACGGCCCAGCTCACGGCGTAGATGGCGATGAACGCGCCGACGCGCGTGACCACCGGATCGCGCAGGGGGGCGCCGTCGAGGCTGATCGGGGTCAGCCGCGCCGGTTCGGTGTAGCGCCGCAGCTCGCGCCGCGCGCCGCGCCAGGCGACGACGTAACGGACCATCTTCATGCCGCCGGCGGTCGAGCCCGAACACGCGCCGCCGACCATCAACAGCAACAGCGCCAACCGGGCGACGGCCGGCCAGGCATCCCACGCCGCGGGCACGGTATCGTAGCCGGTACCGAAGCCGGTGGTGGTGGCCATCGAGACGGTCTGGAAGCCGGCGTCGCGGATCAGGTCGTGGACCTGGCCGACGTAGATGCCGGGTTGGGCGGCGAGCACGCCGATCAGCAGGGTCCAGGCGGCGACGATCAGGCCGAGGTAGAGCCGCAGCTCGCTCGAGCGCCAGAAGCGTCGCAGCCGGCCGCGCAGGGCGAGCAGGATCAGCCCGAAGTTGATCCCGCTCGCGAGCATCGCGCCTAGCAAGACCCATTCGGCCGCGACCGACCCCAGGCCTTCCACGCTGTCGTCGTAGGGCGAGAAGCCGCCGGTGGAGACGCAGGTGAAGGTATGGCAGACCGCGTCGAACAGCGAGACGCCGCAGAGCATCAGCGCGGCGACCACGGTCGCGCTCAGCGCGAGGTAGAAACCGACCAGGATCCGGGCGGTGTCGGCGATGCGCGGCGCCAGGCGGTCCTTGTCCAGACCGGGGACCTCGGCGCGGTACATCTGGAAGCCGGAGGCGCCCATGAGCATCGGCAGAACCGACAAGCTGATGACCACGATGCCGATGCCGCCCATCCATTGGATGATGCTGCGCCAGAGCTTGAGTCCGGGGCTGAGTTCCTCGATGCGCAGGAAGCCGGGATCGCCGAAGATCGTCGAGCCGGTGGTGGTGAAGCCGCTCATCGCCTCGAACCAGCCGTGGATGTAGCTCGCCGGCGGCGCGGCGAGGTGGATGCCCAGCCCGGCCACGAGGCTGAACACCAGCCAGGTGAGGGTGGTGATGGCCATGCCCTCGCGGATGTGCAGGTCGCTGGCCGCTCCCCGACGGCCGAGCAGCAGCAGGATCGCGCCCAGACCGATGGCTACGCCGATCATCACCGCCCAGGGACGCAAGGGCTCGCCGCTGCCCCAGTCCATCAGCAACGGGGCGATGCCGGTGGTGGCGAGCAGCCACAGCAGGGCGCCCAGGGCTCGGGCGATGATACCCAGGTTCACCGGAACATGGCCTCGGCGGCGGAGATGCCGTCACGATCGGCCAATACCAGCACCCGATCGCCCGGGGCGACCTGGTAGTCCCCACCGGGAATCACCAGCTCGCGACCGCGCAGTACCGCCATCACCAGGAAGCCGCGTTGGGCCATGGTGAAACCGCGCAGTGGCTCGCGTGTGATCGGCGATTTGGCCGGAACCTTGAATTCGAGGATCTCGGTCTCCTCGCGGTAGAGCTTGGCCACCGACATCACCGCGTGGCTGCGGATGTGGCGCAGGATGGCGGAGACCGCCAGCAGGCGCGGGTTGATGACGATGTCCAACCCCGCCTGTTCGAAGATGTCGACGTAATGGGGTTGATTCGTCAGCACGATGGGGATGCCGCGGGTGTATTTACGCGAGAGCAACGCCCCCATGAAGTTCTCTTCTTCGTCGTCGCTCAGGGCGATGAAGAAATCGGCGGTCTCGATGTGGCAGCGCGCCAGCAGGGCTTCGTCGAGCGCGCTGCCCTGGAGCACCTCGACGCCCAGCGGGTCGAGGATCTCGGCCGCGTGCCGGGCTCGCGACGGGTCATCGTCGAGCAGGATCACCCGTTGCAGGAAGGAGGACAGCCGCCGTGCGAGCTCGACTCCCGTGACCCCGGCGCCGAAGATCACCACTTTGTGCGCCGGTCTGGCCTGCGGCACGAAGGCCTTGGTCAAGTGGTCGATGTTCTCCGGCGTGGTCGCGATGTAGACGCTGTCGCCGATGCGCAGGGTCTCCTGACCTTGGGGGATGAGCATCCGGCTGCCGCGGCGGATGGCGGCGATGAGGAAGCCGCGACCGAGTTTGCGGTGGACGGTCATCAGCTGCTCGCCGGCCAGTGGGCAGTCGTCGCTCACCGGCAGGGCGCGGAGATAGAACCGGTGCTGGGCGAAGTCGATCGCTTCGGTGCTGCCCGGGCAGCGGACCAGCCGTTCCATCTGGTCGACCGAGATGCCCTCGGGGCTGATGAAATGGTCGACTCCGAAGTGGGTCGAGGGGATGATGCTCTCGGGATCGAAGAATTCCGGGTTGCGCACCCGGGCCAGTTTTTCGCGGACGCGGTAGAACTCGGCCAGCTGGCAGATCATCAGGTTCTCGGCGTCCGACTGGGTCACCGCCACGACCAGGTCGGTGTGGCGGATGCCCATCTCTTCGAGCACCAGCGGGCTGGTGGCGTTGGCGGTGCGGGTCTGGCAGTCGACGCGGCTCTGCAGGCTCTCGAGTCGGCTCTCGTCGGTGTCGATCACCACCACCTCCTGCCCTTCGCGGGCGAGGCTGGCGGCGAGATTGACCCCGATGGTGCCGGCTCCGGCGATGAGGATGCGCATGCCGGCGATTCAGCGGATCAGCTGGCTGATGGTCTTGAAGGTCTCGCCCTCCGCGCGGCGTTGGAGCCGGAAGAGGATGCTCTCCACCGGCACCACCAGCGCGCCGAGCTGGCGCATGGTCGTCAGTGCCTCGGCGCAGTGGTCCGCGCGTCGGCTGGCCACCGCATCGGCCGCGACCACCGTGTGGTAGCCGTGACGCAGCAGGTCGTCGACCGTGGCCAGCAGGCAGATGTGGGCTTCGATTCCGGCCACGATCACCGTGCCCCGATCGGTGAGCGCGAGATGCTGCTTGCACGCGGCGTCGTCGAGCACGCTGAAGGCGCTCTTGGCGAGCACCGGGGCCTCGGGGCAGGGGGCGCGCAGCTGGGGGAGCGTGGGGCCGAGCTTATCGGGCACCTGTTCGGTGAAGAGCACCGGCAGTTCGAGCGCGGCGGCGCCGGCGACGAGGATGCGGGTGGTACGGCCGCAGTCCTGTTCGCAATCGATGGCTGGGATGGCGCGACGGAAGCGGTCCTGCATGTCGACCACCAGCAACTGGGTGCGGTCGGTCGTGAGATCGAAGGCGTGCATCGTGGCCATCCTCCGGCTCGCGGGGCGCGACTCAAGCTCCGCCGCGTTGGCCTGGGCGCTCAGCCGTGGTAGCGGGTCAGCGAAACGGTGATGTTGTCCGGCGCTCCGGCTTCGAGCGCGAGGTCGGTCAGCCGCACCGCGGCCATCTGCAGATCGTGGTGTTCGCAGATGACGTCGAGCATCTGGTCGTTGCTCACGCAGTCGGTCAGCCCGTCGCTGCACAACAGGTAGACATCGTCGCGATGCAGATCCTCGACGGTGATGTCGATGGTGATCCGCTCCATGCCCAGGGCCTGGGTGAGGATGTTCGAAAGCATCCGCGCTTCGATGCTCTCAGGGTCGAGCTCGCCGGCCCGGATGCGTTCGGCGACCAGGCTGTGGTCTTCGCTGAGCTGTTCGATCTGGTCGTTTGCGATGCGGTAGATGCGGCTGTCGCCGACGTTGGCGGTGACCACCCGATCGCCCATGAACGCACAGGCGACGATGGTGGTGCCCATATCGAACAGCTCCGGGTCGACCCGCGCGCGGCTGAGGATGTGGTCGTTGGCACCGAAGATGGCGTTCTTGACCGTCTCGATGACCACGTCCTCGTTGGACCAGTCTTTCGGGCGCATGTTGCGTAGCGCGTTGGAGACCACCTGGAGCGCGAGTTCGCTCGCCACCTGGCCGCCGGCGTGACCGCCCATGCCATCGCAGATGATCGCCACCCGGTCCTGGGCGTCGTAGTAGAGGGCGTCTTCGTTGTGGCTGCGCACCAGGCCCTTGTGGGTGAGGGCGGCCATGGAGAGATTCATGGCCGTCGGCTCCGTGACCAGCGTCGGTCGCGCGGTAGCGGCATCAATCGACTCCCAGCGCGAGCAGGGTGATGTCGTCCTGGAATTCGGTCGCGCCGCCGAAACTACGGATGCTGTCCATGACCCGGTCGAGCAGCTGCTCGAGCTCGAGCTGGCCGTGCGCGCGAACGGTCTGCATGAGGCGTTCGGCGCCGTATTCCTCCTGCTGGCGGTTCATGGTCTCGGTCACCCCGTCGGTGTAGACCAGGAACACGTCGCCGGAGGCGACTTCGCAGACCTGCTCCTGGAGCACGCGTGCGAACAGCGGACCGCCCTTCATCCCTACCACCATGCCGTTGGGATTGAGCTCCTCGAGCTCGTCGGTGTTGATGTTGTAGCGGATGGTCGGGTTGTGGCCGGCGCGGCTCCAGGTGATGGTCCGCCGCTCGGGGTCGAGGATGGCGTAGGTCATGGTGATGAACATCCGCCCACCCAGGTCCTCGACCAGCGCGTCGTTGAGGTTGCTCAGGACCTCTGCCGGCGAACGGCTCTGACGGGCGTAGATCGAAAGCACCTTCTTGGCCATGCTCATGATCAACCCGGCCTGGACGCCGTGGCCGCTGACGTCGCCCTGGGCGAAGCCGATGCAGCCGTCGGGCAAGACGATGAATTCGTAGAAATCGCCGCTGACCGCCGAGCAGCTCTGGTACCGGGTGGCGAAGGTGAAGCCGGGCAAGCAGGGGCTTTCGCGTAGCATCGACTGCTGGATGTCGCGGGCGCGCAGCAGGTCGGTGCCCTCCTCCTCGGACCCCTTGGCGGGCTCTGCCTCACGGTCGAGTTCGTCCATCCAGCCGAGGATGCCCGCCGCTTGGCGGTTGGCGTTGAAGCCGCCCGAATCCGAGGACTCGCCCTCGTTGAGCCAGCTGATCGCATCGAGAGCCGCGCGGGAAGCGGAATCGGCGTCTGCGGGGGTCTCGTCGACCGGCGTCGCTTCGCGGGCGTGGGGTGATGGCTCGCTGGCCGGCGTGGCGGTGCTGGCCGGGCGTTCGCTCGCGGGCCTGGCCACCGGGACCTGGCCGCTGTCGAAGGGCAACGGTTTGGTGGCGTTCTCGCGCACGTCGCCGACCGGCCTGGCCACTGGCGCATCGGTGCTGTCGGGCAGGGGGGTCGCGATGGGGATGCCGCCTTGCGGGCTCGGCATGGCGGGAGGCTTGTCGCTGGCGGGTTGATCGCGGCGTGCGCTGGGTCTGCGGGCGGTTGGAGCGACCGGTTGCGCCTTGGGCGGATTGGCCGTGGCCCCAGCGGCGGCACGGATCTCTTCGAGGGTCTTGAGCTCCTGGCGGTCAGGGCGGAATGCGCCGCATTCGAAGAGCAGGTGGTTGGCCATACCGTCGACGTGGTGTTCGATGCTGCCGTGATGGCCGACGGTGATCGTGGTGACGTGGTCGAGGCAGTAGGGACAGATCCAGTGGTCCTGCGCATCGAGCTGACGCCAGTGCGGGTAGCCGAGCGAGCGACGGATGTTCTTGGCCAGTTTGGCGATGCGAATACCGCGGTCGCGCGCGGACTGGACCTCGGCCACCCCGTGCAGCCTGCCGGCGCGGTAGTGCGGGCAGGTGGCGAGGTGGGCGACCATGTTCTGGACGGTGAAGTTGTCGAAGCGGCGGTTGCGCAGGCGGACCGACGGCACGCGTTGCAGCGATGCGGGCGAATACCAGAAGCCCTCGTGGTCGAAGACCTGCCAGGCCGGCTCGGTCATCGCCAGGTGGGCGATGTTCTCGTAGCGCACGCGCTCCTGGATCGCCTCCTGCGGCTGGTACGGCCCGGCGCCGCCGGCGCACTTGGGACAGCGTTGGGCCAGGTGGCGCTCGATCGCCCGGAGCATCGCGCTGCGCCCGGTCTGGGGGCTGCGTACCGCCGCGAGGCAATAGGGGCAGATCCAGCGGTGATCGAGCGTCTGGTACTGCCAGTAGGCGTCGCGCTCGAAACGGTGCCGGGCGAAATCGGAGAACTTCTCCGTCGTCCTGTTCCGCGATACGCTACGTCGATGCGTGCCTCGAGCCACCCGATCCCCGCCAATCTGCGAACTGCGCACCCTAGTCCCGCCTCGGCAACGGGCAACGCGCAATGGGAAGACGATCAAGGGCTCATGTTCCACGGTGGAACGCGGGGGGGCAAGAGCGAAGCGACTGCTTTTGGACTCGATTCCCAGCGTCTAGCGGCCCATGCGCAGGCGCTGGGCGAGGTAGTTGTCGAGGTATTGGTTCTCGGCGATCGCGGCCACCGTTGCCTCGATATCGTACTCGACCCGACGGAAGCTCAGGCGGGTGCCGGCGCTGTCGGTCTCGAGCAGGGCGTAGCACGCGCGGGTGTCGCCGTCGCGCGGCTGGCCGACCGAGCCCACGTTGATGATCGCCTTCTCCTCGGGCACGATGAAGTAGGACCCGCCCCACAGCTTGCTCGGGGGCGTGAACGTGCAGTCCTCGAGGAAGACGCCCGGCACGTGGGTGTGGCCGACGAAGCAGATGTGCTCGACCAGCGAGAACACCTCGCTCATCTTGCCCGCGTTGCGGATGTCCCGCGGCATGATGTACTCGCGGGTGGGTTGACGCGGGCTCCCGTGGGTGAGGAGATAGGTTCCGAATTTGGCGTGGATCTGGAGATTGTTGAGGATGCTCCAGCGCGCGGCGCGCACGTCCTCCTCTCCGTCCTGACTGAGGTGTTCCTTGGTCCACTCGATCGCCCGTCGGGCCCGGGGGTTGAAGTTCTCCGCCCCGAACAGCAGCGCCTCTTCGTGGTTGCCCATCAACACCGCGCCGCAGCGCTGGACCAGATCCAGACAGCGCCCTGGATGCGGGCCATAACCCACCACATCGCCCAGGCAGATGATGCGTTCCGCCCCCTGGGCTTCCATGTCCTCCACGACCGCGCTCAGGGCCGCGTAGTTGCCGTGGATGTCGCTGATCAGCCCATAGAGCATGGTGGCGGTCGGCCGCTCCTCTCCCCGGGTCGTTCCAGGATGCGGACGGGCTTCATATCAGTCGCGGGCGCATCAGGGCAGGTCCCAGCCGAGCTGCCCGCTCGAGGTCACTGACACACATCTGGCAGGCCCCTCAGAGCTCCGGGAAAGGCTATCAAACCGATCCCGGCCTTGCGCGCGTCAGCGCGCCGCCGAGAGGGTCATGGGGGCCG
>JBEPXK010000129.1:0-9134 GCA_041641915.1 Planctomycetota bacterium | reverse complement strand
TCCGGTGAGACAGGAGCATTGTGCCCGCACGTGGAGGAGCACACTTTCCAGTTGACACCCAGCCCATAGATGAGGGAGGCGTCACAGAAGATGCTTCTATCAGAGGGGGCGCTGCCCCCTCGCGCCTTCGGCGCGTACCCCCACGGCCTCGGTCGCCCTTCGCCAGCTTCGCTGGCGTTTCCGCCGGGCCTTTGGCCCATTTTCGGCGGAAAACAGGGCTCTGTCGGCCGATGGGGGCCGGCCCGGCCCCCATGACCCCCTCGGCGGCGCGCTGACGCGCGCAAGGCCGGGATCGGTTTGGTAGCTTTTCCCGGAGCTCTGAGGGTCCCGTCATGGTTGACTCCTTCGGCACCGCCGGCCTCACGGCACCAACGGCCGTCGCACTAGCATGCAGCGGCGCGATCGGACTCAACATGTGTGAACCGCAGGGGCTGGTGATCCGCCGCGGTGGACCATTCGCCCGGCGCGCATACCATCCGCCGCCACAGGCGGCCCGGGCCGTCGGAAGGAGCTTCCATGGACCGCATCGTGCTCGATGGCGACTGGACCTTGATCCGCGAGCGCACCGGCGATCGCTACTCCGGCCGCGTTCCCGGCTGCGTGCACACCGATCTGATGCGCACCGGAGTCCTGCCCGATCTCGATCACGGTGATAACGAGCAGCAGCACCAGTGGCCGGTGGATGAGGACTGGGGCTACGAACGCAGCTTCGAGCTGAGCGCGAGCGATTGCGCCGCGCAGCGTGTGATCCTGCGCTGCGCCGGCATCGACACGCTGGCCGAGGTGCAGATCAACGCTCAGACCGTGCTCCACGCCGACAACATGTTCCGCACCTGGGAGGTCGATCTGACCGGCCGGCTGCGCGTGGGTAGCAACACCATCGCCCTGCGTTTTCCCAGTATCGTTCCGGTGATGGCGGCGAAGGAACGCGAGCATCACCTGCCGGCCTGGAATCTGTTCGATCCGCGTTTCGCCGGCAAGAGTCACCTGCGCAAGATGGCCTGCGCCTTCGGCTGGGATTGGGGTCCGAAGGCGGCGACCTGCGGCATCTGGCGCACGCTCGAGCTGCTGGTGCTCCACGGAGCGCGGCTGGCCGATTGCCGGGTGCAGCAGGAGCACGGTGCGCAGGGCGTCGACCTGGTGCTGAGCCAGGAGCTCGACGGCGCCGCTCCCGGCGCCACGGTCCAGATCGCCCTCGAGGACCCGGATGGCGCGGTGATCGGCGAGCTGAACCTTGCGGCGGACGAGGGGGTGGCCCGCGGCCGGTTGGCCGTTCCCGAGCCGCAGTTGTGGTGGCCCAACGGGATGGGGGCACAACCGCTCTACCGCCTGCGTATCGAGCTGCGTGGCGGTGACGGTCAAGTGCTCGACGCCAGCACCCGCCGTATCGGCTTGCGCACGATCGCACTCGAGCGCACGGCCGACGCATGGGGCGAGAGCTTCCAGTTCGTGGTCAACGGACGTGCGGTGTTCATGAAGGGCGCCTGCTGGGTGCCGGCCGATTATTACCTGCCACGCCTGGAGCACGCCGACTACGCTCGTCTGCTCGGCGACGCGGCCGACGCGCACATGAACATGATCCGGCTCTGGGGTGGTGGGATCTATGAAGACGACGCCTTCTACGACCTTTGCGATGAACTCGGTCTGCTGATCTGGCACGATTTCATGTTCGCCTGCTCGACTTATCCCAGCGGCGATCCGACCTGGTTGGAAAGCGTGCGCCACGAGGTCGCAGACAACGTCCGCCGGGTGCGCCACCACGCTTCGATCGCCTTGTGGTGCGGTAACAACGAACTCGAGCAGGGCCTGGTCCATCACACCGGGTGGAACGGTCGCGCGATGAGCTGGGCCGACTACTGTCGCCTGTTCGACGTCCATCTGCCCGCATGGCTGGCCGAGCTCGATCCCGAGCGCGACTACTGGCCCTGCAGCCCGCACACCCCCCACGGTGACCGCTACCATCACGCCGACCCCAGCTGCGGTGACGCCCACACCTGGGATGTCTGGTTCGGCGGCCGCCCCTTCGAGGCCCAGCGTGAGCTGACCCACCGCTTCATCTCCGAGATTGGCTTCCAATCCTTCCCCGAGCCGCGGACCTTCGATGCCTACACCGATCCCGACGAGCGCAACCTGGTCAGCTACACCTCCGACCTGCATCAGCGCTCGCGCGACGGTAACCGCAAGATCTTCACCTACCTGCTGGACTGGTACCGTGTCCCGGCCGACCTGCCGCGAACGCTCTGGGCGACCCAGGCGACCCAGGCTCTGTGCCTCAAGTTCGCGGCCGAACATGCCCGCCGCCTGCAGCCGCGGATGATGGGGCTGCTCTACTGGCAGCTGAATGACATCTGGCCCTGCGCCTCCTGGGCCGGCATCGACGTCCACGGCCGGTGGAAGGCGCTGCACTATCACGCCAGGCGCTTCTTCGCGCCGGTGCTGGTGAGCATCCTCGAAGACGCCGACGCCGGAACGGCCGGCATCCACTGCTCCAACCACCTGCCGCAGGACCAGACGGTGACGGTGGACTGGCAGTTGACCGACACCGCCGGCGCCGACCTGGGCAGCGGCAGCGAGACGCTCAGCTGTGCGAGCCAGAGCGATACCCCGGTGTGCAACGTCGATTGCCGCGAGCAGCTGGCGACGCATGGCCCGCGCCGGCTGCTGCTCTGGGCCACGGCCCGGATTGACGGCGTGGTGTGCAGCCGCAACTGCGCCAGCTTTGCCCGGCCGAAGCACCTCACCCTGCAGCCGACCCGGATCACCCCCGCGATCACGCCGGCGGCTGAACCCGGAGCGTGGACCATCAGTCTGCAGGCCGACGCGCCGGCGCTCGGGGTCCGGCTCGAACTGGTCGAGCACGATTGCCGCTTCTCCGATAATTTCTTCGACCTGCCGCCGGGCGAGGTCCTCGCGATCGAGGCCCGCCCCGTCATCCCCCTCGAGCATGACGAACTGCAGCGGCGGCTGCGGGTGAGCCACCTGGCCGAAGACGGCTGAGGATCAGCCGCCCGGGCGGCGCATTGTCGCCCTGTGCCGCCGCGCTACACTGATTCGCAACGGAGGCCGGCGCGCGATGGCAGCGGGTGACGAACAGGCGGGATCCACCTGCCCGGCAACCGGCCTGCCGGTGCTGCGGCCACCGGCCTACCAGGATCTGGTCATCGGCGAGGACTACCACGTCTCGTTCAGCATCATCGGCGACCGTATCCTCCACGCCCAGGCCGTCGGCCAGACCCGCACCGCGGATATCGACCGTTATTACGCTTACCGCGATGCGTGTATCGCCGCGCACTTCGATCCGGCGTTGGGTCGCCTGGTCGATGTGCGCGATTACAGCTGTCTGCGGGGCGCGCCGACGCGGCGTCAACGGGTGGAGCAGCGCGACCGGCTCTATGCCCAGGCCGACCGCCTCGCAGGCCTCGTTCTGCACGGCAGCTCCTTCCTGTTGCGGAATATCTTCCGCACCGGGATCCGACTCAGCCGCCCGCCCTTCCCGGTGCTCATGGCCCGGGACCACGCCCAGGCGATGGAACGCGCGCTGGATCTGCTCGCCGACGAGGCCGACGGCGGCGCGCACTGGCTGAGCGACGAGCGTTGGAATTACCGTAGCGATCATTTTACCCTGACGCACCGGGTCTTGCCCGACCGTCTGGTGATCGCCACCGCCAGCGGCGCCCTGCGCGCGGAGGATCTGCCGCAGGCGGTCGCCGCCTATGAACGGGTGTTCACCGATGGTACGATCACCCGCGACGGCTTCTGTCGCATCAACGACTACACCAGATCGCAGGATGCCGGCCGCACCTTGCGCGTGGCGGTGCTCGAACAGCTGGCGGCGGTGCACCGCCGCTACGGGCTGCGACCGCGTCTGGCGTTTGTGGTTGGCGTTGGCGAACGGGTGCGCAGCCATGTCGACGGCGTGCGCCATCTCTTCGGTTACGAGATCCGCCACGCCGATGATCTCGACAGCGCCGTGCGCGAGGCACTGGCCCAACCGGTGGCCGCGTTGCGAACGCCGGGGCCACCCGGCGAGGTGGTCGTTGCCGGCACCGAGATCGACCAGCTGTTGCGCTACATCGGCACCGCGACCTTCGACGATCACAGCGGGCAATCGCCCGACTGGGGCGATAGCCCGCTCGCGCCGATCTACGAGGCCCTGAGCGTGTTCAAGGCCGACTTCAACGAGATGCTGGCCGAGTCCGAGCAGAGCGCAGCCGAACTGCGCGTGCGCAACGAACGCCTCCACGACGAGGTGGCCAGGCGGCGCGAGGCCGAGACGGCGCTGACCACGGCGATCGAACAGGCCCGCTCCGGTAGCCAGGCCAAGAGCGAATTCCTGGCCAATATGAGCCATGAGATCCGCACCCCGCTCAACGGCGTCCTCGGCATGGCCGACCTGCTGGTGCATACCGACCTCGACCAGGAACAGCGCTCGTTCCTCAGCACCCTGCGCAAGTCGGGCGACGCCCTGCTGGCGGTGGTCAGCGACATCCTCGACTTCTCGAAGATCGAGAACGACATGCTCGAGATCGAGGATGCCGCCTTCGGCCTCGAAGACCTGCTGATCGACGTCGAACGCTCCTTCGCCCTCACCGCGCGCGAGAAGGACATCGATCTCGCCACGCTGATCGGCCCCGATCTGCCGACCCAGATCCGCGGCGACGTCACCCGCTTGCGGCAGGTGCTGGTCAACCTCTGCGCCAACGCGCTCAAGTTCACCAGCGACGGCAGCGTCGAGGTCCTGGTTCAGCGGCGCCGCCGCACGGACGGCGATCGGATCGAATTCGCGGTCATCGATACCGGCATCGGCATCGCACCGCAACACACGCGCAATCTGTTCGAGAAATTCACCCAGGCCGACAACTCGACCACACGTCGCTTCGGCGGCACCGGCCTGGGCCTGGCCATCTGCCGTCGGCTGGTCGAGCTGATGGGCGGCACGATCGAGGTCGACAGCGAGCTCGGCCAGGGTTCGACCTTCCGCTTCTGGATCCCGCTGCGCCAGGTCCAGACCCAGCGCCTCACGCGCCGGGTCGAGATCCGCCTGCGCGGGCGGCGTTTCCTGGTGGTCGATGCCTGGGAGGCGCGGCGCGAGCGCGTGCGGCTGATGCTTGCGCGCCTCGGCACCCAGGCCGACGTGGCGGTCGATCTGGACGATGCGCGCAGCCGGCTCGCCTCCGGCGCGACCTGGGACCTGCTGATCATCGGCCGTGCCGGTGACGGCGCGATGCCCGCGTCCTGGTCCTGCCCGAGTTTGCGGCTGCTCGACTTCGACGAGGAGGAAGCCGACGGCCCGAGCACCGATGCCAGCATCCGTCTGCCCTGTCGCACCCGCGACCTCGGCCGGCAGATCCTGTCGTTGATCAACCCCGAGGCGCTGCAGCGGGTACCACCGAGCGGCGGCTATCCGGTCGAGACCGAGGAACTCCCTTCGTTCGTCGGTCGCCGCGTGCTGCTGGTCGAGGACAACGCGGTCAACCAGAAGGTCACCAGCACCATGCTGCGCAACCGCGGGATCGATGTCGACGTCGCCGGCAATGGCGCCGAGGCGCTCGAGCGGATCGAGGAACGCGACTACGACCTGGTGTTGATGGACCTGCAGATGCCGGTGCTCGACGGACTGGAGGCGACCCAGCACCTACGCACCAATCCCGAACCGCGCATCAGCCGGGTACCGATCGTCGGGCTCACCGCCAGCGCGCTGCAGGGCGACCGCGAACGCTGCCTCGAAGCCGGGATGGACGACTACCTCGCCAAGCCGGTGAAGATGGAAATGCTCACCGGACTGCTCGAGCGCCTGTTCGCCTCCGCCCTCGAGAGCCGGAGCGACTGACGCCGACGCGACCCGGTCGGCGTTGAACGCGTAGCCCAGCGACCTAGCCTGCGCGCATGAACGCGCAAAGCCCGCCGGAGATCGCCCAGCTGCCCGAGGTGGTGGCCAACAAGATCGCCGCCGGCGAGGTGGTCGAACGCCCGGCCAACGTGGTCAAGGAACTGGTCGAAAACAGCATCGACGCCGGCGCGACGCGGATCGTGGTCCGGATCGAGGATGGTGGTCGCCGGCTGGTCGAGGTGGTCGACGACGGCCACGGCATCCGCCCCGACTGTCTCGTGCGCGCGCTCGACCGCCACGCGACCAGCAAGCTGCGCGGCGCCGACGACCTGTTCCGCGTCGCCAGCCTCGGCTTCCGTGGCGAGGCCCTGCCTTCGATGGCCGCGGTGAGCGAGTTCGAACTCGCCTCGCGCCCCGCCGACCAGGCGGCGGGGACCCGAGTCGGCATGGCCGGGGCCGATCGCGGCGAGCCCGCGACCTGCGGCATGCCGCCGGGCACCCGGGTGAGCGTGCGCAACCTGTTCTGGAACGTGCCGGTGCGACTGAAATTCCTCAAAGCCCGCGGCACCGAGACGGGGCACGTCACCGACATGGTCACCCGCCTGGCCCTCGCGCATCCGGAGATCGGCTTCGTCTACGAGGCCGACGGCCGCACCGTGCTCGACCTGCCGCCGAGCGACGACCTGCGCGCGCGCATCCGCGCGATCCACGGCCGTGAACTCGCCGCCGCGCTGGTACCCGTCGCCGCCCACGCCGATGCCACCCAGCTCACCGGCTTCATCGCCGGCCCGCAGGAGGCCCGCCCCACCGGCCGGCGGCAGTTCGTGTTCCTCAACGGCCGTTGGATCACCGACAAGACCGTGGTCGCCGCGATTCGCGAGGGCTACCGCGGCTTCGTCGAACCGCGGCTCAAGCCGACAGTCTACCTGCGCATCGACATGGACCCCGCGCTGGTCGACGTCAACGTCCACCCGACCAAGACCGAGGTCCGGTTCCGCCGCCAGCGCGAGATCTTCGACCTCGTCCGCCGCACCGTCGCCGGCGCGCTCGAGGAGCACGCCGGCAGTTACGCCCTGCTCGCCGCGCCCGATGCGCTCCCCGGCGCGGCGTCGCCGGCCACCGGCGGCGGACTGGGCAAGCCGCGCCTCCCGCCATCCTCGCCATCGCCGGTGCAACCGCTGGCGATGCAAGAGCGCTTCCTGCCTGCGAGTCCCCACGTCGATGCCGGGGGTGACGAGCAAGAGGCGGGCAGCGCGGAGGACCGGACGCCCCCGGCGCGCGTGACCGAGCCGCCAACCGACTACGCGAGCGAACCCGACCTGCCCGGCGTGGCGCAGATCGTCCAGCTCGGCGACTCCTACATCCTGGTCGAGACCGACCAGGGTCTGCGGATCATCGATCAACACGCGCTGCACGAAAAGGCGCTAATCCTCCATCTCGCCGGCCACGGCGAGGACCTGGGCGCTGGTGGGCGCCAGGAATTGCTGCTCCCGCGCACGATCGAACTCGCCGCGGCCGAGATCGCGGCGGTCGAACCGCACCTCGACCAACTGTCCGAGCGCGGCATCGAGGCCGAGGTCTTCGGACCGACCAGCCTGGTCCTGCGCGCCGTTCCCGCGCTGCTCGACCGCCTCGACTGGCAGGTCTTCTTCAGCGAACTCGCCACCCGCGGCGAGGACGCCGACCCGCTCGCCAGCCTGATCGAAAGCCGCGCCCACCGCCGCGCCTGCCACGCCGCGGTCAAGGCCAACCAGCGCCTGAGCCCCGAGGAGATGCGCGCCCTCGTCGCCCTGCTCTATCGCGTCGAAGGCCTGGAACGCTGCCCCCACGGCCGGCCCACCACGCTCGACCTTGACTGGAACGAACTCGAACGCCGCTTCATGCGCTGAGCGCCCGTGTATCTCCCGGATCGCGCCCATGCCCCGGGCCAGGCCAGGCGTAGCGATCCACCGGCCGACCGGCGGGGGCGGAGGACCGGACAACTACACCGCGTAGATGTTCCGCAGGATGAGGATGGGAAATACCACCAGGCAGGAGAGGCCGAACAGGACGACTATCGCCCGCCCGCTCCACGCCCGGCCGACATACAACGCGTAGATGATGTTGGTCAACGCCGCCACCGCGAACAGAGCCAGGGCGACGACCGGCCATCCCCACCAGGGGGTGTCGGTAAAGAACCCGGTCAGCGACCCGGCCGCACGGGCGCCTTCGGTGTAGCTGTCGTGCATGGCAGGAACCCTTTCGGTATTACCCTGGCAGGAAAGCCTGCGAAACCCATCGCGAGCGGTGGGGCTGGCGCAGCGGGATGGTGGGTGGATAGCATCGGCGCAGCCGAGCAATGGGAATCCCGACGGAGCGAGAGGGGGTCGGTCCGTTTGCTGGCGAATGGACCGGAGAGGCGCAGCCGCTGAGTAGAAACCCATCATCAAGCGAGGTGTTGCAGCGGCCGGGGTCCGACTCGGCACTGGTCGGTTCACCCGCTGGGTCCATTGATCGGCTCCGGTGTCAATTCGCGTAATTGCGTGCGCAGCCGCTGCAGGCGTCGGCTGATCAACAGCACCGCGACGACCGGCGGCAGCGCGAACGGATAGGCGATCAGCCCCAAGAGCGGTGAACGTCCGGTATCCACCAGCATGAGCACCACGGGCAGTGCGAACACCGGCACGGAGAGGAACAGACAGGACCACAACGCCATGCTCCGGTTCTGTTCGGCGGCATGCAGCGCGTGCCGCAGCCGTTGCAGGCGATTACGTTGCCCCAGGGCCACGGCGCTGCCAGACCGCGCATAGCGGCCGAAGCCCGACCGGTTGCGGGCCCGGGTGGCAGCTTCGATATGCGTTCGCGGTCCATTGCCGTACCACATCGCGCAGTGACCTCCATCCAGGCAGACACGACCGCTTCAGTCGTGACCGCACGGTGTCCGCTGAGGGCCAAGCCATCACTCAGATGGCGCTCGTATCGGAACGCCACCCTATTCAAGTCGAACGGCCCAACAACCACAACCATCGCAACACACCGCTTCACGGCTCGTAGCATGGCTCGACCGGCAGCGACGCATCCGGGATACGTCAAGGAAGTGCTCTCCATCAGAGGGGGCGCTGCCCGCTCGCGCCTTCGGCGCGTACCCCCACGGCCTCTGTCGAAAACCCAGGACGCTCTATTATCAGAGAAACGTGCGCACAGCCGCTTCTCAACGGCGCTGGCTAGCGCCGATTTGCTAGCCATCAGTGGCAATTGACGGATTTCGCACCCGATTCAGGCCTCTGAGGCCACAAAACGGGGCGTGGGCACCCTTGGGGCCCAC